>JBDSRC010000119.1:0-9661 GCA_039929505.1 Gemmatimonadaceae bacterium | reverse complement strand
GGGACGTCCTCTCGTCCTCTCCCGTGCGATCGAGCTGCTACACCTGCGTCTCCAGCCTGAACAGCCGCCATCAGATCTTCGCGTGGCTCAGCCTGTGCTCGGTCGGCTTCGCCGATCTCTATGTGCGCCTCTGCTCGATGGGCGTGTGGACGGACTTCCGGATTCTGTAGCGCGCCCTACGCCTGCCCGACAGCGATGAGGCCCCGCTCGACACCGAACACATAGGAACAGTACGGATCCCAAGCGCGATGGACCACGAAACTCACGAGTATGACGTCCTCGTCATAGGCGCCGGCGGCGCGGGGCTGCGCGCTGCGATCGAAGCCGCGGCAAGCGGCGTCAGCGTCGGCCTGATCTGCAAGTCACTACTGGGCAAGGCGCACACGGTGATGGCGGAAGGAGGCGTCGCCGCCGCGCTGGCCAACGTGGACGACCGCGACAGCTGGAAGGTCCACTTCGCCGACACCATGCGCGGCGGGCAGTACGTGAACAACTGGCGCATGGCGGAGCTGCATGCAAAGGAAGCGCCCGACCGCGTCCGCGAGCTCGAAGCCTGGGGCGCGGTGTTCGACCGCACCGAAGACGGACGGATTCTCCAGCGCAATTTCGGCGGGCACAAGTATCCCCGCCTTGCGCATACCGGAGACCGCACCGGCCTGGAGATGATCCGCACGCTCCAGGATTACGCCACCTATCAGCCGATCGATGTGCACATGGAGTGCACCGTCGTGTCGCTCCTCAAGGATGGCAACCGTGTCTCCGGCGCGCTCGGCTACGACCGCGAGCGTGGAAGGTTCAAGGTGTTCGCCGCGAAAGCGGTCGTGCTCGCAACCGGCGGTATCGGTCGCGCGTACAACGTGACGAGCAACAGCTGGGAGTACACCGGCGACGGCCATTCATTGGCGTTCAATGCGGGCGCCGCGCTCCAGGACATGGAGTTCGTCCAGTTCCACCCGACCGGAATGGTGTGGCCACCGAGCGTACGCGGAATTCTCGTCACCGAAGGGGTTCGCGGCGAGGGTGGAATTCTGGTCAACAAGGATGGCCGCCGCTTCATGTTCGACGAAATCCCGGAGAACTACCGGAGCTCGACCGCCGACAACGAGGAGGAAGGCTGGCGCTACACCCAGGGCGATAAGAGCGCCCGCCGGCCGCCGGAGCTCCTCACGCGCGACCATGTTGCCCGCGCGATCGTTCGTGAGGTGCGCGAGGGAAGGGGAAGCCCGCACGGCGGAGTCTTCCTCGACATCTCCTGGATCAAGTCGAAGCTCCCCAACGCAGAGGAGCACATCAGGAAAAAGCTCCCGAGCATGTACCACCAGTTCAAGCAGCTCGCCGACATCGACATCACAGCCGAGCCGATGGAAGTCGGGCCGACTACGCACTACGTGATGGGTGGGATTCGTGTCGACGGGGATACGCAGATGTCGACGTTGCCAGGTCTCTTTGCCGCCGGAGAGGTAGCCGCCGGATTGCACGGCGCCAACAGGCTCGGAGGAAATTCGCTTTCGGACCTGCTGGTGTTCGGACAGCGCGCGGGCAAGTACGCCGCCGAGTTCGCGGGCCGGCAGTCGTCGCCGAAAATCGATGCGGGCGAGGCTGAAGCGATGACGCGCGGCGCACTGGAGCCGTTCGGGCGTGAGCCCGCGGGCGCCGAAAATCCGTATCAGGTGCAGCACGATCTGCAGACGATGATGCAGGAGCTGGTCGGCATCGTGCGGCGCGGTGATGAGATGCAGCGCGCGCTCGAGGCACTCTCAGTGCTCAAGGAGCGTGCGAAGAAAGTCGCCGTGACGGGTAATCGGGAGTACAACCCCGGCTGGCACACTGCTCTCGACCTGCCGAATCTGCTCACCGTTTCCGAGGCTGTCACCAGGTCGGCGCTCGAGCGGAAGGAAAGTCGCGGCGGACATTTCCGCGACGATTTCCCGGACAAGGATCCGGCCTACGCCAAGTTCAACATTGTGGTGCGCCGCGGCAGCGGAGGCGAGATCCAGGTCTCCCGCGAGCCGCTGAGCGATGTTCGCGCCGACCTCAAGCAGATAATCGAGGACAACAAGTGATGGCATCGAATCAGTCCGGCGGTCCTTCGGCGCCAAAGACCTTCGCGCACGACATTGTGGCGAGCGGACACCGCGCCGCGGCGCGCAGCGACTCTTCCGCGGGCGACCAGACCCGGACCGCGACGTTCAGCGTCTGGCGCGGCGCTGGTACGACGGGAGAGTTTCGCGATTATTCGACCGCCGTATCCGAAGGGATGGTGGTGCTCGATGCGATCCACCAGATACAGTCCGAGAGCGCCAACGATCTGGCGGTGCGCTGGAACTGCAAGGCGGGGAAGTGTGGCTCGTGTTCCGCCGAGATCAACGGCCAGCCGCGTCTCCTGTGCATGACGCGTTTGAGCGATCTCGATCTCGACAAGCCCGTCACCGTCGAGCCAATGCGGGCTTTTCCACTGCTGCGCGATCTGGTCACGGACGTCGGATCGAATTTTCGGGCGAAGAAACGCATCAGAAAGTTCACACCGAGACCACCGGATGCGGCCGACGGCACCTGGAGAATGGACCAGGCGGACGCCGATCGCGTTCAGGAATTCCGCAAGTGCATCGAATGCTTTCTCTGTCAGGATGTCTGTCACGTGCTGCGTGATCACCACCTGCACGAGGAGTTCGTCGGGCCGCGATTGCTGGTGCATGCCGCGCAGCTCGAGATGCATCCGCTCGACGTTCTCGACCGCACGACTGACCTGAAGGAATCGCACGGGATCGGCTACTGCAACATCACCAAGTGCTGCACCAAGGTCTGCCCGGAAAACATCACGATAACCGATAACGCGATCATTCCCCTCAAGGAGCGAGTGGTGGACCAGCATTACGACCCGCTGGGGAAACTGGTTCGCCTGCTGCGGGGTAAGAAGCGGGAGACCGAACCGGAGACCCGTTGAAGCTTTTGCCTTGTATTGCAGCATTTCTGTTGCTGGCGACCGTAAGTCAGGCGCAGAACCCTCCCACTCAGGGACAGCCGCCAACGGTCAAGACCGGCAAGGCTGCGATCATGGGCGTCGCTCTCGACAGCCTTCACGGCGATTATCTCGTCGGGGCGGAAGTGGTCGTCGAAGGCGCGAGAGTGAGCACTACGACCGACTCGTTCGGACGGTTCCGGGTCGACAGCCTTGCCCCCGGTACATATCAGGTCGGTGTGTTTCATCCGCTACTCGACACGCTCGGGCTTTCGCTCGCGACGCAACCGTTTCACGTTGGCCCCGACAGCGTCAGCGTCGTGACACTATCGGTTCCCTCGCCGGCGACTATCATCGCGCGCTCGTGCACGGTCAGGCCCAGGTCGCAGGGTAACTCCGCCGTCATCGGGCAGGTGATCGATCCTGAAACGCTTCGGCCGGTTGGCGGCGCGGATGTGTCGATCGCGTGGACCGAGATCGAGGTATCGAAGGAATTTGGCATCAGGCAGAGCCCGCGCGTCCTGCGTGACAGCAGCGACAGCTTCGGGCGATACAGCCTGTGCGGGTTGCCGAACGACATGGAAGCGTCGCTCCAGGCGAAGCGCGGAAATTCTGTTACCGCGGCGATTCCCATTGCCCTCGGCTCGGCGCCGATAGAGCTGTTCGCGCGAACGCTGCTGCTGTCGCCCGTCGATTCGGGCGCGAAGACGGGCAACGCGGTGCTCAGCGGGCGAGTCGTTCTCGAAGGGAATGCTCCGGGCGCGGGTAGCCGCGTCGAGGTGGCCGGCACTGATGTGGTCGGGACGACCGACGATAAGGGAGAGTTCACCCTGAGGAATCTCCCCTCCGGAACTCACGTCCTGGTCGTGCGGCACCTCGGATATGCCGCCGACGCGGTGCCAGTGGATCTGTCGTCCCGCGAGCCGAAGAGGGTGACCGTTGCGCTTCCCCGCTACGTCACGATCATGGATCCTGTCCTGGTGAACGCTAGGCGAACCGCCAGCCTTGACCGGATCGGGTTCTCCCGACGGCAGAAATCGGGGGCGGGATACTACATGGGGCCCGAGCAAATCGCGCGCATGAATCCGACCCAGCTCACCGACCTCTTCAGGCAGGTCCCCGGTCTCCGGGTCAGTTATTCTCCCGAGGGGGACGTCATATCGAGCAGCCGCGGCGCAGGCGGTAGCTCTTGCGTGGTGTTTTACGTGGATGACATGCGTTGGCAGTCGGTGATGCCTGGCGACATCAACACTTTCGTCAGCGCTCGCGAAGTCGTCGCGGCCGAGGTTTATCAGGGTCCGAACGTCCCAGCGCAATACTCGACTGGGATGGGAAATTGCGTGACGATCGTGCTCTGGACGAGGATGCGCATCCGCGACTGACGACCTCGCCCTCATCCCCGTCGCCCGGAGGCGCACGATGCACCGGATCGGATCTACCGCCCTCAACTTTCTGATGCTTTCTCTCATCGCCAGCGGCTGCTCGTCGGCGATCATCGGCCGGATTCCCGTGGGGTCAGCCACTGCCAATCTCACTACGGCGAGTGGTGCCGCCGCGGGAACCGTTCGGCTCCGTCAGGCCGCCGGCGGAAGGGTGACCGTCGATGTCAGCGCCACTGGACTGACGCCGGGAGCACACGGCATCCATTTCCACGAGGTCGGACTCTGTGACGGAGCGGGCGCGTTCGCGAGCGCCGGCGCGCACTACAATCCGCTGGGCAAAGAGCATGGAGTGGGGCGACCGGCGGGCCCGCACGCGGGTGACGCACCAAACCTGGTCGCTGGCACCGATGGCAATGCGACCCTGTCGTTCACAACCGACCGTGTGACGCTGACGTCGGGCGGGACGTCGCTTTTCGACGCAAACGGATCCGCCGTCGTCGTCCACGCGGCCCCGGATGATCAGGTCACTCAACCGTCGGGAAACAGCGGTGCGCGCGTTGCGTGCGGGGTGGTACAGCTCACTCCCTGAGCGCTCGCGATTACTTGACTCATCCCGGACTTCGCGCCACGTTCCAGCTCATTAGCCGGGGCGCCGGTAAGGGAGCGGGGAAGCAACGGGAGGAGCGGGCCGCGCGCAATGCGCGGAATACCGCGTACATGAGTCTCGCCGAAAAGCTCGCGACGGTTTTCGGCGCCGGCGTGTACACGAAAGACGAGCTGCAGTCCGCGGTATGCACTTACGTCTCCGACATGAAAAACGCCGGCGAGTCGGGTGACGCCGTGGTCAAAGCAGCGCAGAGCCTCGTCCACGAAATCGGCGCGCGCTTCCCGGCTTCCGGCAGGACCCAGGTCATTCTCGAGGACATGGTGTCCTGGTGTCTAGCGGAGTACTATCGCGAGAGCGCGTGAGGCCGACTGCGAGCGCGCTTCTGCTCGTAGAGCGCTGAATCGGCCTCAGCCAGAAGATCGGCGAGGACCGCCCCCTCCGCCCTCGAGCGCACGGCGCCGACGCTCACTGAGATAGGATGGCCGCGCTCCGTTCTCTTGTTGTGCTTGTCCACACGCGTCTTGATCCGGTCCGAGACCAGCTCGGCGGTCTGGTCCGAATCGACGATCAGCAGCGCGACGAACTCGTCGCCGCCGAGCCGGGCCACGATGTCGGCATCACGAAAGGATTCCTTGAGAACACGCGCTGCATCGATCAGAGCGCGGTCGCCGGCAAGATGTCCCCATGTGTCGTTGATCGACTTGAGGTCGTCGAGATCGATGAAGATCATGAGGACGTCCCGGTACATCCGGGTCGCCACCTTGAGCGCCTGCTCCGAGAGCGTGATGAACGCCCGTCGGTTGGGCAGTCCAGTGAGCTCATCGATCAGCAGGAGCGCGCGCAAGTCCTCTTCTGCCCGCTTCTGCACCGAAATGTCGTGGTACATCGCGTAGACCTTGCCCGGCTCGCTGCCAACACGGAAAGGAGTCGCTGAAAGCGCGACCGGGATCTGGTGTCCATCCTTGTGGCGACGGACCGATTCGACCCTGATATTCTCACCTGACGCCACTCGCGCGCAGAGGTCCGCGCCCTCCTCAACCAGCTCGCGCGGAACGATGAGGTCGTTGATGTTCCGTCCTGCGACTTCATCGGAGGTGTAGCCGAACAGATTGGTGAACTCCCCGTTGATACGGGTGATGCGGTCACCGTCGTCGAGTATCGCGATAGCTTCGGGCGCGTTCTCGAACAGCGCCGCGAAGTACACGTTTTGAGTCTTGAGCGCCTGGTGCAGCGTTTTTCGATCGGTGATGTCGATGGCGATTCCGACGGTTCCGGTAATGCGACCCTCGGCGGCGCGGAGAGGCTCGACCCGGGTCTCGAACGACCGGCCCCGCCAATCCGTCTCATACCGGACGAGCTCTCCCTGCAGGGCGCGCAGGTGTGCCGCCAGCGGTGGAACGCTCGGGTCGCGGGTCTTGAGGATCTCGTAAAGCGTGAGCCCCACCTGCTCGTTGGCGCTCATGCCGATCAGGTTCAGGCCGGCACCTTGGGAGAAGGTGACGCTCAGGTTGGCGTCGGTCGACCACAGGTTCACTGGAACCGACTCGAGCATGAAGCTCAGACGTCTTTCGCTATCTGTCCCGTTTGAGCTCGCGACAGGGGGACGCGACCGCTTATCCGCGCGAAAACCGCGTAGGAGGCGCTCGAAGAGGTCCCTGACGGGCTTCAGGGATCGGGGCACTGCGGAAAGTGAGCTCAAGTTGCCACTCATTTTCTCACCATTACCCCGTAACCGCAATCTTTTTCGGGCCGCATCCCCCTGTAGACTCTTAACCCGGCTAACGGCGCCTGCGGGGATAGGTGACCTTGTAGACCGTTCCCCCTGCGTCATCGGTGATATACAGCGCCCCGTCGGGGCTTTCCGCGAGCCCGACCGGGCGGTGAATCCCGGCTCCCGGAGTCACTCGTGCAGTGCCCGCTGGTGGCGTCGTCATGAATCCGTCGGCGAAAGTCGTAAACGTGCCGGTCGGACGGTTGCCGCGGAAAGGCGCGAACACCACCCGGAATCCTGCCTGCGGGAGTGGCGCCCGGTTCCACGAACCGTGAAACGCAACGAAGGCCCCGTTCCGGTACTGCGAAGGGAACGTGCTGGAGGTATAGAACGTCATTCCGTTCGGAGCCCAATGCGCGGGAAAGGCCATCAAGGCCGGGGTCTTCGTCGAGCATTGCCCAACCGTTCGCTTGTCCCCGCCATACTCGGGCGCGAGCACCAGCGAACGAGTCGTCATGTCGTGATAGCAGTACGGCCAGCCGTAATCGGCGCCCCGCTCCACACGAATCATGACTTCGCCCGGAGTCTCGGCGTTCTCAAGTGCGGTGTACATGCCCGGCCAGCTGTCGTGCAGCTGGTCGCGCCCGTGCACCGTCGCGTAGAGGCTGCCGTTTAACGGATTGCGGGTAAGGGCAACTGCGTTGCGGATGCCTGTCGCATACCTCCGGCCGTTAACGACAGTCTGTCTGACGCGGTTCGCATCGAACTCCCAGATCCCTGCTCGCGTGTCGAGCTCCGTGCACGGATCAGTGCCGCGCGATTGCGGCTGACGATCCTTCTCCTGACACGCATTCGTGCCGGATCCAATGTTCACGTACAGCGTTCTCCCGACGAGAACGAAGTTGTTGGAGCGATGACCGGTGGTGGGTAAATCGGTGACGATCGTATCGGCGCGGCCAACGGCGGTGAGAGATCCCGACGGAAGTCTGTAGCGCACAATGGAATTCCCGGCCGTGGCATATAGAGAATTGCCCTGGAGCGCGATCCCTGTCCCGCCGCCAACCCCGAATCGGCGGGTGCTGTCGGCGCGGCCATCGCGATCGACGTCGCGGAACGAAACGATGCCCCCCGTTTCCGGGCGCCCCGCGGCGGCCGCGACGCGCGTCGTGGGACCGGACGCCTGGGTGTTGATGAAAACATCGCCGTTCGGCGCAACGATGACGTGGCGCGCTCCGGAAACACCGCTCGCAAAAATCGTCGCGCAGAATCCGGCCGGCAGCTGCAGGCCGGCAGTTTCACACCCGCGCTGTGGCGGGCCGCCGGTCACGCGGCCGAGCTGTGCTTGAGCGGAGGATGTCACGCACGCGAACAACAACAGGAGCCGTCTCATCATCGCGTCACTCGTTGTTTAGAGGTCAGTCAAAAAAGTGTCGGACGTCTTGGGTCGCCGGGTAGTAAGGCTGACAGCGGGCAGCATTCCGCAGGTAGCGGGCAGCGTTTCAGTTGTAGTTGGCTCGAGAAAAATATCAAAAAAAAGGACCGGCGATACGCCGGTCCTTCTTGAGGTACTTCGCCGTGCGCTATCGATTGCCGCAGGCAGTCGTAACTCTGCCCTGATCGGCAGGCATGTAGACCGCGAGCGCGCTGGTCTTCTGCGTTGCCGAGCTCGAGCCGATCGCTTCGCCGAGAACCTTGATTGTCGACTTCGATTGCTCGACCGGATTGACGATCACTGCGTTCGCGCCGACTTTCGCAGCGCCATTCCGGATCTGCGTCTGGAGCTGATTGTCGGTGGTCCAGACCGAATTTCCCTCGGCCTCTATCCACGCGAGCTCATAGTAGTCGTACGGGACTTCGGAGCGGCTGGCGTACACCGCGATCGCGGCAGCGCAGGTCGGCGCGCGCTGGACCGACGGATTCACATCAGTGGTGGTCTTCCTGACGCCTGCGCATGCAGCCGTGACTGCGAGCGCGCACGCGAGGGTGATGCCCTTGTAGGTGTTCGTTCTGATCATAAGTGGCTCCGTGCGGGTGCTTGGGGTGATAGCCCTTTCCTGGTACTCGGGCACGCCCCTTTGATTGCAAGGGTAGGGCCGGAAACCACTCACGTGTCACCAGTCTCCGATGAGCGCCCAGTTATCACAAATGTTTGATCAGACGAGGAGTAGAGTTGCCTTATCCCGCATTTTCTGGTAGCACTCGCACGCCGCCTTCCGGAGGCCCGTCTCGTCGATGATAGTGACCTTGCCATAATGGTGTGACAGGAGGCCTCGGCGCTGCAGCCCGCCAATCGCCACCGTCACACCCGGGCGCCTCACCGACAGCATCTGCGACAGGAACTCCTGGGTGAGTCCGAACGTGCTGGTCCCGACCGCATCAGCGGTCACCATGATCCACCTCGCGCACCGCTGCTCGATGAGGTGGACGCTGTTGCAGGCGGCCCACTGGGCGATTACCTGCTGGGAGAACTCGGAGTACCGGAGAAGGTGACGGCGCAGCTTTGGGGCGTGGTCGATAATTGACCGGAAGGACTTCGAGGTGAGGCGCAGAAAATCGCCCTCGATCTGGCAGATTCCCTTGTACCCTGAAAGGTTGGCTTCATGAAGGACGGTCAGACCGACGAATCCTTCCCGCCCGACCGCCATCGCCTCGACCATGCCACCGTCGTCGAGGATGGTCACCAGCGAAATCATGCCGGTCAGCGGAAAGTAGACGTAGTCGAGGGAGTCGCCCTCTTCAAAAAAGACTTCCCGAAGCGTGGCGGCGTATTCCTCACCCTTCGCAGCAACGAGGTCGAGCTCATGGGCAGGAATCCTGGCGAGAATTCCGTTTCGTCGGAGAGAGGGATGCGCGCCGGAGTCGTCGGAATCCGACAGCACCAGATGTAGATCACTACGCATTGACGACCTTGGCAGAAGTAAGCCAGAAGGTCGCAGACTCAAACTGCCTGTAGCGATCTGGGTAGGACACCGTCAGCAACACGTTATACGAGTATCCGGAGT
>JBDSRC010000118.1:0-4954 GCA_039929505.1 Gemmatimonadaceae bacterium | reverse complement strand
TTCGCCTTCGACGTGATCTTCAATCGCGAATTCGCGATGGAGTGAACTACCGGGCGCACCCTCAGGAATGGTGCGCCTGGGCGGGAGGACGGTGATCGTCACTCCGTCGGCTAGCTCGCTTACACGCTGCGAGCCCGTCAGCCCACTCGCTTCGCTTGCGGGCACCCAGCCGGTCTCTTGCTACGCGAGCACGCCTCCTCCGTAACGATCACCGTCCTCCCACCTGACACGAAATCGCAACCTGCGCACGGTGTTCACCATCGCGTACCCGCCCGAAGTTCACGCCGAAGCATTCGCCTCGCACCCACCACATCTCGCACCGAGACGGCGTTGTGAGAGACCGCGGGCTGTCCGGCCCGAAGGCCCCTGAAGGCAGAATGTTGACCGGCGATTCGGAATGCTGCCGTTTCAGGTCTGTGTCGGAGGCGGGGGGTATTCTCGTAGGCAGCATGCTCGCGTAGCAAGAGACCCGCTGGGTGCCCGCGAGCGCCAGCGAGCGGGCTGCGGGGCTCGCAGCGTGTAAGCGAGCTAGCTGCCGAAGAGAACACCCCCCGCCTCCTCACGCAGATATGTCAGTCACAGCGCGCCGACAGGCTGGCAGAACATTGCCCGTAGCGGACTACGCTCCAGACAGGCCGAGATCGGCGGCGCGCGCCTTCATCGACTCGATGACGAAGGAGATGTGCTCGTCGAGATCCAGCCCCAACTCGGCGGCGCCGTTGATGACATCATCCCGATTGACCCCGCGCGCGAACGCCTTGTCCTTCATTTTCTTGCGAACCGACTTCGCATCGACCTCGTTCACGCTCTTGCTCGGTCGCACCAGGGCGGTGGCGGTGATGAGCCCGGTTAACTCGTCCACGGCAAAGAGTGCCTTTGCCATCTTCGACTCGCGCGCGGTGTCGGTGTAGTGGGCGTGACCTAGAATCGCGTCGAGGACGTCGTCAGGATATCCCTTTTCGCGGAGTATCCGGACTCCCTCGGCAGGGTGCTCGTCGGTGGGGGAGTGTGCCGCGTTCGGAAAGCGCTCGTAGTCGAAGTCATGAACCAGACCGGCGAGGCCCCAGCGCTCCTCGTCCTCGCCGAATTTCTGCGCGTAGGCGCGCATCGCCCCCTCCACCGCCAGCATGTGCTTTCGCAGGGATTCGCTGGGTGTGAATTCGTGCATCAAGGCCAGGGCATCAGACCGGGACGGCACATCGGGCATGGCGGATAATTTACTGTCTCCTGAAACAGAACAGCCAGCTAACACTTCGGCAGCGAGACCGTCAGCGCCCGCGCGATCGTGATTACCGCCTGCATGACGACGAGCGCGCCCACCATTGCTGCCACATCGATCCACGGTCTCGAGCGGGCGGAGAGACTGCGGCGATACAGGAACACTCCCACTATGATCACCGCGCTCTCGAGGAACAGGTCCGCAATGGGATGCGCGTAAAGCCTTAGGCCGATCATCGGGCCGCCTGGCCACGTTGGCTTGGAGCCGGTGATCCAGTCGAGCACCATGTGCGAGATGACGACCCCGGCCACGATGAGCCCGCTGATCATGTCGCCCCGCTTCACGCGGTACGTCGACAGCACGATCGCAGAGAGCACCGCAACGGCAGGGAGCGAATGGGACAACATGCCGCGTGGGTCGTATGCTCCGGCGAGGCAGAGTCCGCTGTCTATCCAGTCAGGCGCGTAGGTCGCTATCAGGAGGACCAGCAACCCGATGTCGCGTCTCGCGCCCTTTGCTCCGAGGGCGACGCCAACGTGGCCGAGGTACACCTACCGCTCGACGCGGCTCGATCGACGCGCGTGCCGATCGATGAAGAACGGAACCAGTGTCGCGATGAGCAGGGCGGCGATCAGACGAATTGTTCGGTAAAAATGATCCGCTCCGCTTCCGCCCTCGGCGATTTCTCCCGTTACGATTCGCAGTACGAGAAGAGCTACAACCACGACCAGGGTCGGGCGAACGATTCGCGCCGCTCTCTCCGACGCTTGTCTCGCGCCGAGATACCCGCCGGCGAGCGCTCCCAGCGCCGCGATCAAGCCCAACCTCCAGTGCACGTGTCCGCTCTCGGCGTACGACGCCAGCGCGACGGCAGCCGAGGCGGCATTGGCGAGCTTGGCCGCGGCCAGGCTGGAGAGCAGCGGCAGATGCGCGAAGAAGAGGAGACTCAAAAACATGAACGTCCCCGCACCTGGACCAAAGGCTCCGTCGTAAACGCCGCAAAGCAGCCCCGAGAGAAGCACTGACGGCGCCAGCGGCCGGGGAGGCTCGGCGGGCCTCGCGGCATCACGCGGGAGCCAGAGGTCCTTCTGCCAGACGACATAGAGCAGCACCGGGCAGGCGAGCACGAGGAGCCACGGAAATACCGCGAGAGGAATCAGAAGCGCGAGCCTGCTGCCGATGAGAGCACCGATGGCGAGCATCGCCGCGAACGCTCCGCCAAGTCGCCAGTTCAGATGCCCGCGCCTCGCATAAACCAGGAGCGCGATTGCCGCCATCGCGACCGCCGCGGGCTTGTTGGTGCCGATCGCGAACGGGCCCGCTCCGACGACGATGGAAAGGGCGGGAAGAAGGATCAAGCCGCCACCGCCGGCAATCGCGTCGATGAATCCCGCGAGCAGCGCGGCGCCGAAAAGAAGCAGCTCGATGAAGGTCAACGCTCAGCGAGAAGTCAGTATGTGCGGCATTTGCTCCGCAAAGTTACAGTCCGCGCCGCCCGAGGCTATGATACGCGATGCACGTCAAGAATCTCGAATGCTCCTCCTGCCACCGCGAATACCCCGCGCGAGCGCTCCATAACCTTTGCACCGAATGCGGCAAGCCGCTGCTCGTGCGGTACGATCTGCCGCGAATAGCCAAGTTCATGACCAAGCAGGCGCTGTTCTCACGGGTCTCGACGATGTGGCGCTACCGTGAGATGCTTCCGGTCCGAAGGGAAGAGAACATCATCTCGCTTGGAGAGGGCTGGACGCCGCTGCTCCACGCGAAAGCTCTCGGGGCGTCGCTCAAGATGGATCAGCTCTACGTGAAGGACGAGTCGCTCAATCCCACCCAGACGTTCAAGGCACGCGGCATGGCGATGGCGGTTTCAATGGCCAAGGAGCTGGGTGTGAGAAAACTGGCGGCGCCGTCGGCGGGCAACGCGGCGGGAGCTCTCGCGGCGTACTGCGCCCGCGCGGGTCTCGAGGCATTCATCTTCATGCCGCGCGACACGCCGAGGGCGAACATCATCGAGTGCGAGCTGAGCGGCGCGCAGGTGACCCTCATCGATGGACTGATCACCGACTGCGGGGCGGAGGTGGCGCGGCGGAAGGACGCGAACGGATGGTTCGATGTCTCCACGATGAAGGAGCCGTATCGTGTCGAAGGGAAGAAAACACTCGGCTACGAGATTGCGGAGCAGTCGGCGTGGGTACTGCCGGATGTGATCATCTATCCGACCGGAGGCGGCACGGGGCTGATCGGAATGTGGAAAGCATTCGACGAGATGCAACAGCTCGGCTGGATCGACGAGAAGCGACCGCGCATGGTTTCGGTGCAGGCGGAAGGATGTGCGCCGATCGTCAACGCCTTTCACGCGGGCGAGCGCTTCGCGGCGGAATTCCCGAATGCCGCAACCGTAGCGTCAGGGCTGAGGGTTCCCAAGGCGATCGGCGATTTCCTGATACTCGACGCCCTCCGGGAATCAAAGGGAACCGCGATCGCGGTGAGCGACGAAGAGCTGTTGGCCGGGTCCCGGCAGCTGGCGAGGACCGAAGGGATCTTTGCGTCGCCTGAGGGAGGTGCGTGCGTTCCCGCGCTCCGGAGGCTGATCGATCGGGGCGAGATCTCAACGAACGAAAAGGTCATCCTCTTCAACACCGGGGGCGCGGTGAAGTATCTGGACGTGTTCGAGACGGACGTTCCCGAGCCGCCAACCGACGGCCGCCCGCGTATGCGGGTGCTCTAGGCTAGCGAAGTCCCAGCAGCTTGTGCGTCTGAATGCTCAGACGCCAACGCGGGTTGTGCAGGCAATACTCGATTGCTCGCTCGGTGTTCGACGCGGTGGCGGCGCCGTCCATGGGCTGCAGAAAGAAATGCTCGAAGCCCAGATCCGCGAACTGCTCCGGCATCGCACGCTCCTGGGGAAACACGAGCTTCAGCTCGTTGCCGCTTTTCTGGACGAGCGGCGCTCCCGCCTTCGGGCTGACGCAGATCCAATCGAGCGAATCGGGCGCCGGACGAGTGCCGTTCGTCTCCACGGCCACCTCGAAGCCACGATCGTGGAGCGCGGCGATCGCTGGGTCGTCGAGCTGGAGAAGGGGCTCCCCGCCCGTGCAGACCACGTACTTGCCCGCGCCCCCGCGCCAGCATCGATCGACCGCGTCCGCAAGCCCTTCGGCGCTTGCAAACCTGCCACCATCCGGTCCGGTGCCGACGAAATCGGTATCGCAGAACTGACAGATGGCGCGCGCGCGATCCTCCTCGCGGCCTGTCCAGAGATTGCACCCGGCGAAGCGGCAGAATACCGCTGCGCGGCCCGTGTGCGCGCCCTCTCCCTGTAGAGTGTAGAAGATCTCTTTGACCGTGTACGTCATCGGAGCGCGCCCCGCTGAGCACCAACGTAAGCGATGGGATCCTCGATTCCGGCTTCAGCGAAACCCTTGAGGCGGAGCTGACACGCATCGCAGCGCCCGCACGCGGCGCCGTCAGGCGACGGATCGTAGCAGCTCGTCGTCAGTGAGTAGTCAACGCCGAGCGAGGTGCCGAGCCTGATTATCTCCGCCTTCGTCAGTGAGATCAGCGGGGTGTTGATGCGCAGGGGGTGCGCGCCTTCGACTCCAGCGCGGGTCGCCAGATTCGCCATGCGCTCGAACGCGGCGATGTAATCGGGCCGGCAGTCGGGATAGCCGCTGTAGTCCAGCGCGTTGACGCCCAGGAAGATGTCGGTTGACCCGATCACTTCGGCGAATGCGA
>JBDSRC010000117.1:0-7318 GCA_039929505.1 Gemmatimonadaceae bacterium | reverse complement strand
GCGAATCTTCGAGCCTGTATCGACCCCAGCCGGGACGTTGATCAAAACCTTCCGCCTCGCGCGAATTTCGCCGCTGCCGCGACACGTCGGGCAAGGCTCGGTTGGAACCTGACCGCGCCCGAGGCAGACCGGGCAAGGCCGATTCACCGCGAAGCCGCCCTGCCCGAACGACACCGATCCACGCCCGTTGCATTCAGGGCAGATCCTTAGCTGAGCCCCCGGCGCCGCACCGGATCCGTGGCAGGTGACGCACTCTTCCGTGACCTCGAGCTCGATCGGGACCTTGCCGCCGCGGGCAGCAGTGCGAAACGGAATGTCCAGCGAAGCTTCGATGCTCTGCCCTTTCTCGGGTCCCGATTTGCGCGTGCCCTGCCGGCCGGTCGCCCCGCCGCCGAACATTGAGCTGAAGAGATCGCCCAGTCCGCCGAGCCCACCGATGTCGAAGTCCTGGAATCCCGTCTGGGCTCCGGGGCGAGCACCTGGCCGCGATGCGCGACCGCCGAACCCGCCCAAACCATCGAATGCGCCGAGACGGCGCATATCATCGTACTGCTTTCGTTTTTCCTGATCCCCAAGAACGTTGTTCGCTTCGGAGATCTCCTTGAACCGCTCGGCGGCTTTCGGGTCGCTGGCATTGGCATCCGGATGGTTCTTCTTGGCGAGCTTCCGATATGCCTTCTTGATCTCATCCTGCGTCGCGGTCGAGCTGACGCCCAGAACGGAATAGAAATCCTTCGTCGGGGCCATTGGCCGTCAGGCGGCTGGAACGGTCAGCCGTTCCACTGCTTCACGACGACGCGCGCTGGGCGAAGTAGCTGGGTATTGAAGACGTACCCGGGTTGATAGACGCGCGCGACGACGTGGTCGTCCTCCTGCGCCGAAGTAGGCTCGGTCGCAACCGCTTCGTGCAAAGCCGGATCGAACGTCTCGCCGACGGGATTTATCACCTGAAGCCCGGCCGAGCCGAGCGCTTTCATGATCTTTTTCTCGACCATGTCCACACCCTGGACGATCGTCTCGGCGTCCGTCGATGTCGGATCGACGTGCGCAAACCGCGCGAGATCATCCAGTGCTTCTACCATCTGGCGCACCAGGTCGGCCTGCGCGCGCGCGCCGGCGTCAGAGCGCTCTCTGGCGGATCGCTTGCGGTAGTTGTCGTATTCCGCCGCGAGGCGCAGGTACTTTTCCCGTTCGCTCGCGAGGTCGGACGAAGCCTCTGGCGGTCCGCCAAATGCCGGGCCAGCACTCGCGCCAGTGGATTCCTCCTCATCCGCCAGAGGTTGACCGTCGGCCTGCGTCGTCTGCGCGTTTCCTCCGGGCGCGAAATCGTCTTCCGATCCCATCGCGTCCTGCTCCGGAACCTCGCTCTGAGCCGCCTTCTTTCTCGGGTTCTTCATGGGGTCCAAGTTAACCAGTTTCAAGAGTGCGACGCACCATCTCCAGGGCGGCCTGAACTGCGCGCTGGCGGATTTCTCCACGATCTCCGCCGGTGTGAATGCGTCGCGTAGACCGCTCGGAAGCATGCACGCCGATCCAAACGAGGCCGACGGGTTTCTCCGCCGAACCTCCGCCCGGACCGGCAATTCCAGTTATCGAAACACCGATATCGGCGCCCATCCTTTCGCGCACGCCCGTCGCCATCTGCCCTGCAACCTTCTCGCTCACCGCCCCAAAAGTGTCGAGGTCGCCCTGGCGTATTCCGAGCGCGTCACGCTTGACGTCGTTGTGATAGGCGATCACGCCGCCGACGAAGACGTCACTCGAGCCGGGCACGCTCGTGATACGCTCACCGAGCATTCCCCCGGTGCAGCTTTCCGCAACGGCGAGAGTGAGACCGAGCGCGCGGCACTTCTCGAGGACAATGGCGGCAAGATCTGCGTCGTCCTCTCCATAGGCGTGTTTGCCGAGCGCCGACCGCAGCTTCGCGACCGCCTCTCTCACGAGCTGCTCTGCCCTCACCTTCGAGAGGCCCCGCGCGGTTACGCGAAGGTCCACTCCAGCCACCCCGGGCAGGTACGCCAGCGGAAGTTGTCCGAGCTCGCTCTCTGGTCCGCCGAGAAAGTTCTTGCCGAGCAGGTCGGCGATGGCTGACTCAGCAATTCCCGTCGTGCGTAGCGTCCCGGACACGATGGCGGTGGTGGTTCCGGCCGGCGTGCGCTCTTCGATTGCGGGCAGCAGCTGGTCCGCGAGCATCCCCTTCATTTCGCGCGGCACCCCCGGAAGCATCGCAACCCACCGACCGCGGTCGTCTTCCAGCCAGATCCCGGGGGCGGAGCCGTGCCGGTTGGCCAGGATGCGCGCACCGACGGGGATTTCGGCTTGTGAACGGTTCGAGGGCGGATACCCGCTCGTCGGAAACCGTGCCCGCCAGCGAGTCTCGAGCTCCGATGCGATCGCATCGTCGAGACGCATCTCCCGGTTGAAGATCCTGGCGATGGCTGGCTTGGTCAGGTCATCGCTGGTCGGACCGAGTCCGCCGGTGGTGATCACCGCCCCCGTCCGGTCGAGGGCCTCCCTCACCGCGCTCGCGATCTGCTCGGCGTCGTCGCCAACGGCGCTGCGACGCACCACTTCGATACCGCGCGCAGCGAGCGTGTGGGAGATGTGGGCGGAATTGGTGTCTACTGTAAAGCCGAGGAGGAGCTCGTCACCGATGGTGATGAGCTCTACCCTGAGAGACGTCAAAAAGCGAATACCTTGGAATACCTGCTCAGGTAGAGGGCGAGCGAGTAGACCGTCAACGCGACAGCGGCGACCATCGTCACGGTGCCGACGATCCCGTTGAAGTAGGCGAACGCCCCCCAGGCCGATCCCGTCCAGCCCTGAGCGGATGCAAGTGTCGAGGCGAAAAACCAGAAATAGGCGGAGCCGACCCAGGTGCACTGGAAACCGGTCTTCCATTTTGCAGGTCCGATCGCGGCAATGACGACACCGCGACGCGCCGCCGCCTGGCGAAACACAGTCATGAACACCTCACGCCCGATGACGACAGCAACCACCCACCACGGAAGGCCGACGGGTCCAAGGGGCGTCAGGAAGGGGAAGAGCGTAGCATCGGCGCTATCGGAGCGGCTGGGCGCGAACGGGTCGTTAGTCGGCGCCATCAGGACGAACATCGGGACGAGAGTAGCAAACAGCAAAAGCTTATCGGCGAGCGGATCGAGCAATCGACCGAGGTCAGTCTGCAGGTTCCGCGTGCGCGCAAGCCTTCCGTCGACGTAGTCGGTGACGGCCGCTATCACATAGAGCACGAACGCGGTGAGCCGCGCTCCCGGCGAGGCGATGAAAGGCAATGCGGCGATAAAAGGCGCCGCCAGGATGCGGCCGGCGGTTATCGTATTCGGGAGATTCACCCGCCCTCCGTCCCTACGCCAGCGCCTTCAACACGAGCTTGCTCACGGCTTTGAGAGTATCGAATACTCCATCCCCGCGCACGGCGACTCCTTCGAAATACGGCGCACGCTCGACCCATTCTCCACCCGAGAGCTGTTCGACGAGGTTTTCACCGGCATGGTACGGATCGGGCGCGACGTGAAACCTGGTTGCGTCCTCCACTTCCCAGCCGGGATTGAGCGCCGCCTGCAGCTCAGGAATCGGAGCGGCGTTCGGCAAATCCCGTTTGTTGTACTGAATCACGAACGGCATCTTCGTCAGGTCGTAGCCGTATTCGGACATGTTGTCGTAAAGATTCTGCATCGACTCGAGGTTCGCTTCCATGCGCCCCGCCTGCGAATCGCCGACGAAGACAATGCCGTCCACGTTCTTGAGAATGAGCTTTCGACTGGCGTTGTAGTAAACCTGCCCCGGCACCGTGTACAGGTGAAAGCGGGTCTTGAACCCGCGAATCGTGCCCAGATCGACGGGGAGAAAATCGAAGAACAGCGTCCGTTCTGTTTCGGTCGCGAGAGAGATGAGCTTCCCTCTCGTCTCCGGCTTCACCTTGCCGTAGACGTGCTCGAGGTTCGTGGTTTTGCCGCCGAGCCCGGGACCATAGTAAACGATCTTACAGTTGATCTCGCGCGAGGCGTAGTTGATCATCGACACGTGAAGCTCTTCCTCAGTTGTTGAAGAGTTTGTCGATCTCGTCGTCCGCACCAGCGAGCAAACGCTCGGCAGGAGCGGCGCCGTTTCGGCCACGCGAAAATACGCGGTCGACCAACAGCGTCAACTCGTCGAGCTCGGCTTTCATTCTCAGCCTGACCAGCCCGACGGTCGTGCGCGAATCGAAGATTACAACGAGTATCCAGCGACGCGCGATGTCCGCGACGTAGATGGATTTCTCGCCCTGGTGAAAAAGGCTGGCGAAATCCTTTTCGCCAACCAGCTTCGCCAGCTGATCATTGGCGCTGTAGTCGGCGGCCGTCAGGGTAGCAAACGCGGTGGTGTCGATGCCGGCAGCGTCGCCGACGGTCGTCACCAGCTGCCCTGACCGGTCGACCAAAAGTGCGCAAATGGAGTTGGTTTCGCTCAGAAAGCGCTTGAGCGAAGCCGTCATTGCGCTGAAATCTTCCGGCGTGAATGACCAGCTTGCACTGCCGGCGGTCATCTGCCCCCGGTCATAGCGTTGTCTCGAGCGTCTTGAGAAGCCGCGCTCCACGCTGCCGGAGGATCGGGCGTGGCTCCCAGGCGATGTACTCCTTGAGTATCCGCGCGGTGCTCACACTCGGGCGCGCCCGCAGGTATCCGAGGGCCGCGACCCTTCTCAGAGCGGACCGGTTGAAGAGCTCGCGACGACAATTGTGCTGAAAATGGTTCCACACGAACGAGCCGGCGGCGACGCCGCCGACAAATCCGACCGCCAGGTAGCGCGCGCGGAAATTGGTCATGACATTGCCCTCCGCGCGGTGAGCGCCTGGGCGATCGTGACGCCATCCGCATATTCGAGGTCGCCGCCGACGGGCAGACCACGGGCGATCCGCGAGACGGTGAGCGGATAGCGGGCGAGCCTGCGCTGCACGTACAGCGCGGTGCTCTCCCCTTCGATGCTGGGATTGGTGGCAATGATCACTTCGCGAACTACTCCAGCGGACACGCGGGTCTCCAGCTGAGGAATCGTCAAATCCTCCGGGCCAATTCCATCGAGTGGTGAGAGGCGACCCCCCAGGACGTGGTACATCCCCCGGAACTCGCCAGACCGCTCGATCGCGCCGATATCGGAAGCTTCTTCTACTGCGCAGATGACTCCCGCATCCCTGCGCGCGTCACGGCAAATCGAGCACAGGTCCTCCTCGGTGAGGTTGAAGCACCTTGGACACGGCCTCACCTTCTCGGCCAGCGTGGTTAGCGCCGTAGCAAGGCGCTGGCTCTGCTCGGGGGACTGCTTCAGCAGATGGTAGGTGAGCCTTAGCGCTGTTTTCCGCCCGATGCCGGGCAGTTTCGACAGCTCGGAGGCCAGATCGTCGATAGCTCCCACGCTAAAAAGGCAGCTTGAACGGCAGGTTCAGACCGCCGGTGAGGCGAGACATCTCGGTTTTCGCGAGGTCGCTGGCCTTCTTCTGGGCCTCGTTGACCGCAACCAGCACGAGGTCCTCGAGCATCTCCACATCCTTGGGATCGGCAACGCTCGGGTCGATCTTCACCCGGGTAATGGTTCCCTTTCCATCGGACTCCACCGTGACCATGCCGCCGCCGGCGGCGGCAGTCACCGTCTGCTTCTCGAGCTCCGACTGCATTTGCTGCATTCGGGCCTGCATCTGCTGCGCCTGCTCGAAGATCTTGCTGAAATCAGCCATCAGTCCGTCGTGATAGTGTGAATCAATCGAGGAGCTCGAGATCGAGCTCATCGATCGCCGCGCCAAGCGCGGGATCTTTCCGGCGCAACATCCCGATGCGCTCTTCCTTGAGCGCTTCCGGAGTCATGCGACTCCTATTCGAATCCTGTGCCGTTGCGTCCATCGCCTTCTTCATCTCCTCGAGCTGCCCCTTGCCCGGGGCGTCAGGGATCGGCAGGGAATTGGGGGTAGCGAGCTGCGGTGGATAGCCCGGACGAGTCGGAGGCGTCGCGCGTTGAGCCGTTCTGGCGACGGCAGGCGAAGATGAGAGCACCCGGCCTGAGCCGCCCGGAGCATCGCTTCCCTCGCCCCTCGAAACGGTGGCTCCGCCCAGCTCCTTGAGCATGTCCTGAAGATCGATCGTGCGATCGAGGAGCGCCATTCTCACCAGCAGCATCTCGATCAACAGCTGTTGCTGCCCGCTCTTGCGAAAGGTCGGCTCGAGGGCGTTGACCGCGCCGAGCATTCGGAGGAGGTCACCGGCGGTGAAAAGGTCCTTGCGTTGCCCGAGCGCCGTCGCCGCCGCGGCCGACACGCCGTCCGCCTTGCCGTTCAGAACGATCGTAAGCTGTGCCCGAAGAACATCCGCGAATCCGGAAAGAAAGACTCCAAAGTCGACGCCGGCATCGGCCAGCTTGCCAACGGCCGAGAAAATCTCTCCGGCTTTCCTGTTTCCGATGATGTCCAGGATCGCGAGAAATTCCTCTTCCGGCACGAGACCAAGGGCTTCTCGTACTCGATCCGCGGTCATCGCGCCTTCACCGATCGAGATCACCTGATCGGTGAGGCTCAGCGCGTCGCGCATGGATCCATCAGCGGCCCGCGCGATCATCGCCAGCGCATCGTCCGACGCTTCGACACCCTCTTTCCCGAGGACGGTGGCGAGGCGGCGCGTGATGTCCGCGATTCCGATCCGCTTGAGATCGAACCGCTGGAGGCGGCTCAGCACCGGTGCGGCTGCCTGCGCGATCTTCTGCGGCTCGGTCGTCGCGAAAACGAACACGACCCGCGGCGGCGGCTCTTCGAGAATTTTCAGCAAGGCATTCCACGCCTCGCGTGTGAGCATGTGAGCTTCGTCGACGATGTACACCTTGTACCGGTCATCGCCGGATGGAGCGTACATCGCACGCTCACGGAGATCGCGTGCGTCGTCGACTCCGCGGTTCGACGCGGCATCGATCTCTACGACGTCGAGACTCGATGAGCCGCTCCAGATGCGCTGGCAGGATGTGCAGTGTCCGCAGGGCTCTCCATCATCGCGTTTGTTCTCGCAGTTGAGAGCCATCGCGAGCACGCGCGCGAGCGTGGTCTTCCCGACGCCCCGTGGTCCGCAGAGCAGGTATCCGTGCGCGACGCGCTCCCTGGCGATTGCCCCGCGCAAGGTGTTCGACACGTGCGACTGGACGGCTACGTCAGCGAAGCTCTTCGGGCGGTATTTGCGGGCGAGTGCGAGAGACATTGCGGGCGGGAGTACCCCAGGCCTGACGGAGCAACGTTAGACACCGCGTGCCGCTGCTACCTTCGGGGTCCTGACGGAGTTAGCGGGC
>JBDSRC010000116.1:0-2638 GCA_039929505.1 Gemmatimonadaceae bacterium | reverse complement strand
CTCGCCCACGAGCTCGCACTCACCAACGCCGAGATGCGTGCCGCGATCATGGAGGTCGAGAAAGCACGCGCCGCCGCTGATGCCGCCAACCGGTCGAAGGCTGAATTCCTGGCGGTTATGAGCCACGAGCTGCGGACGCCCCTCAATTCGATCGGCGGATACGTCGACATCCTCGACGCCGGACTGAGGGGACCGCTGACCGACGGACAACGCGCCGATCTGCAGCGCGTCAAGCGCAGCCAGCGGCACCTGCTCGGCATCATCAACGACATCCTGAATTTCACCCGCCTCGAGGCGACGGAAGTGCAATTCGACGTAATCGACGTGCCCGTGCGGGCCCTCATGGCGGACCTCGATGCGATCGTCGGATCGCTCGCCCGCGCGAAGTCACTGGAGTATTCGTGCAAGCTGCCCCCGGCATCTGTTTTCGTTTGCACTGATCCCGACAAGCTGCGCCAGATTCTGGTGAATCTCGTGTCCAACTCGGTCAAGTTCACCGACGCCGGCGGGCGCATCGCCGTGCGCTGCTCCGAGAAATCCAAGGTCGTCGAGATCGAGGTTGAAGACACCGGACGGGGAATCCCTGCCGACAAGCTCGAAGCCGTCTTCGAGCCGTTCGTGCAGCTGGATAGCGGGCTCACCAGAACGACCGAGGGAACGGGTCTCGGCCTGGCGATAAGCAGGGGCCTCGCGCGTGGTATGGGCGCGGACATCACGGTCCGGAGCGAAGTGGGCGTCGGCTCGGTGTTCACGTTGACGCTGCCGCTCGCGCGGCGGCATGGAAAACGGCCACAAAAAAAGCGAGTCCGTCAGAGCGGAGTCTGACCGTGCGGTTTGTGGCGGAACAGCAAGGGCAGTAGTCTACTATGAGTGATTTCCCCCATGTCCCCGCCTTTGCCGAAAGCTCAGACCCTTACCAATTCCGGCAGGCTCGCCGCTCTCCAGCAAACCGGGCTTCTGGGTACCGGTACGGAAGACTTTTTCGATAAGCTGACCGGACTCGCCGTCGAGCTCCTTGCGGTTCCCACGGTTGCGTTCTCGCTCGTCGACGAACGCAAGCAATTCATCAAGAGCGCGGCTGGGGCTGGACGACTCATGGTTCCGGGGTGGGATTCGCTCGACGGATGCTTCTGTCCCGAGGTCGTGAAAACCGGCGCCGATGTCGTCATGCCGGAAGCGTTGCGCAACGGCGAGAACCCCGACGAGGTGACGGTCAGGGCGTACGCCGGCGTAC
The DNA here is from genome assembly GCA_039929505.1 of Gemmatimonadaceae bacterium. Classification (GTDB taxonomy): domain Bacteria; phylum Gemmatimonadota; class Gemmatimonadetes; order Gemmatimonadales; family Gemmatimonadaceae; genus UBA4720. The sequence continues at coordinate 1,404 of JBDSRC010000116.1, read as the reverse complement.
CTCTCACCACCTCGAATGGTCAGGTGCTGGGTGCGCTGTGTGCCCTGGACTCGAAACCGCGAGCGTGGACCGAGCGTGACATCGACGTGCTGCGGCTGATCGCCGCTTCGGTCATGTCGGAAGTCCAGCGTCGGATGGCCGAACGCGGGATGCAGGATCTTCAGCTTCGGGTCGTGGCGGAACGGACGCTTGCGCATGCAGTTCAGCAGCAGATGCCGGTCGGGTTCATTGTCGCTGAAGTTCCATCCGGACGCCTCGTGTCCGTCAACGCAAAGATGACGGAGATTTTCCGCACGGCGTTCAAGCCGGCCGCGGACCTCAACGGGTACCGCGAGTTCGTCGGCTTCTCGGAGGACGACCGCCCGCTCACGTCGCTGGACTGGCCGCTCGCGCGCACGATCCTCAGCAGCGAGTCGGTGCGCGGCGAGGAGATCCGTATTCACCGCGGCGACGGCACGCAGGGCTTCGTCCGAATGAGCTCGGCTCCGGTCCGCGACTCGGAGGGCAAGGTGGTTGCGGCTGTGGGAATCGTCGTGGACGTGACCGAACAGAGGTTGGCAGAAAGATCTGTTCGCGCGAGCGACGAGAGATTCCGGCTGGTCGCCCGCGCCACGAACGACGTCATCTGGGATTGGGACCTACGCTCCAACGCCCTGGTGTGGAACGATGCCGTCGAAACAGTATTCGGCCACCGTCAGAGCGACATCCGCCCGCACATCGAATGGTGGCACGAGCACCTACACCCGGATGACCGCGAGCGGGTTATCGCGGGGCTTTACGGCGTAATCGACTATGGGAGCGCGGGCTGGAGCGATCAGTACCGGTATCGCCGGGCCGATGGAACGTACGCCGTGGTAGTCGACCGGGGTTACGTCACGCGCGACGCGAGCGGCACGGCAGTGCGCATGATCGGCGCGATAACCGACGTGACCGATCGGACCCGCTCGGAAGCGGCGATCAGATTCCAGGCGCAGCTCCTCAACGCCGTGCAGCAGGCAGTAGTTGCAACGGATCCGGACGGAGTGGTGATATTCTGGAACAAGTTCGCCGAGGATCTCTACGGCTGGACGACTAGCGAGGCTGTCGGAAGGCGCATTCAGGAGCTGACGCCCTCTCCGTTCCTCCGTGACCACGGAAATGAGATCGTCGAGCGCACGGCAGCCGGCGGAAGCTGGACCGGCGAATTCCTCGTACAGGGAAAATCAGGAAAGTCCTTCCCCGCTCTCCTCACGAGCTCGCCGTTCCTCGACGACAAGGGTAAAATCCTCGGGCTGGTGGGGGTATCGATCGACCTCACCGAGCGGCGGTCGCTCGAGGAGCAGTTCAGGCAGTCGCAGAAGATGGATGCGGTCGGACGCCTTGCCGGCGGCATCGCGCATGACTTCAACAATCTGCTGACGGTCA
>JBDSRC010000115.1:0-5866 GCA_039929505.1 Gemmatimonadaceae bacterium | reverse complement strand
GATGGGTTTTCGCCAGACCGGCCGGTAACGAGCCAGATCCTGCCGCGTGATCAACCCGCCCCCGCGCTTCATCTCGGCGACAATCGAGTCGGCAATGCTACCCGTGTAAAACTCGGCAGGGCCGTTGGCGGCAATCAAACGAAGCGTCCGTGCGAGGGCGGGCTGCGCAAATCGGGATCCCTCGCGCGGAGACTCTCCTCCGGGAAAAAACACCGGCTTCCCGGCGAAATCCTCGATGCGGTATCTCGCTTCAGCAATCGACACCGCGAGCCCGCGGTCGACGGTCAGGCCATCCGCGAGCCGGATCGCCGGCTCGAGTACTACCGAAAGCGGCAGCGTCCCGAACTTGCGCAACGCTTCCGCCAGGCCGGCGATAGCCGACGGAACACCCGAGGCAAGCGGGCCGATGAGGCTGGCACCGGTGAGCTTTCCATCGGGACCGACGAACATGTTGCGGGACGCCGCGGCGGGCGCAGTCTCGCGGTAGTCGAGCGCGGCGGTGCGGCCATCGGCCATCCGAATCACCATGTATCCGCCGCCGCCCAGATTTCCTGCCTCTGGATACGCGACCGCGAGAGCGAAGCCGACCGCGACCGCTGCGTCTATCGCGTTACCACCGCGCTTCAGAATCTCGACTCCCGCTTCAGCGGCGTGACGGCTGCTGCTCGCGACCATCGCATTCGGTGCGAACGTCGCGCGCCTGCCGGCAGGATAGCTCCAGCTGCGTGGAAAAGTGACTGCCGCCTGCTGAACGACCGCGACGGCCTCGCCCGATTGCACCCTGTTCGCAGATTCGAGCGGAGCGCACGCGCCGAGCGAAGCGGCGAGAAGCAGCTTCCTCAGACTATCGTCTCCTCACGGTCACTCGGGATCCAAAACCAAACCGCAGGGCAAACCGCAGTGTCCGCCCGGAGTTCGTATTGCGAACTCCATTGGCGAGACCGGTCTTCTCGTGGAGGGCAATGCTGTAGTCCTGTACCAGGTTGATCGCTGTCCTCTCGCTAAAACCGTAGCCGAAACCGTACCCGGCGGAAAAAATGGGATCCATGTTTCCGTCACTGGGTGCCAACGCGGCTCCGTCCAAATCGCGCTTGAGATTGGTGTACCGGACAACTCCCGCGTTTCCCTCGATCACCTGGTGAAATCCGGCGCCTCCCCCGATATGAAAGCCCGCGGACAGCGTCATCATGTCGAGGTGTGCCTCGCACTCTCCGCAGCTCGCGCCGCCGCTCGGAGGGACGATCGCTGAAGATCTGTAACTGAACGGCACCCGCACGTAAGTGCCGATGAGTCCGATCGAGGACTGGATCCCGATGGTTTTCTCGAGCGATCCGCGATACTGGAAATTGGTGGAGTTGCCGAAGTCCCAGACGCTCTCGGTGCGTCCGTCGTTCACCCCGTTTCCGGTGAACAACCCGGCGCCGCCTGTGATCCAGATGGACGGTTCGGCCCCACGAAGGCCGGGAATACGCCGCTGAGCGGACAACGCATCCGCACACACCATCACCATGATAAATCCGATCGCGATCTGTCTCATGCAGTTGCTCCAAGTTGTCTTGCCATTCGCGCGAAGCGTCGGGTAACTTACGACCGTGACGCACCGCTCGGCGGCCTATTGATGGATACTCGGGAAACGGAGCGGCGCAACCCGCGTACCGCTTCGATCGATCTCGCGTCTCCCCTCGAGATCGTAGACCTCATAAACGCTGAAGATCGCCGTGTTCCAGATGCAGTCGCAACGCAGCGGGAGCAGATCGCCAGAGCGATAGAGTTTGCCGAAGCCGCTTTCCGTGCTGGTGGGCGCCTGTTTTACATCGGTGCCGGCACCTCGGGGCGTCTCGGTGTTCTGGATGCCAGCGAGTGTCCTCCCACATTCGGAACTGATCCGTCCATGGTCCAGGGCATCATTGCCGGCGGAACGCCGGCGCTGACGCGCTCGCAGGAAGGCGCCGAGGACGTCGTCGAGAACGGCGCGCGCGCGATGGACGACCACGAAGTCGGCGAGCGTGATTTCGTGATCGGGATCGCCGCCTCCGGCTCGACCCCGTACGTGCGGGCGGCGCTGGAGCGCGCCGGAGAGAGAGGCGCCCGCACCGGCATACTCGCGTGCTCGCCGCCTCCGGCCGATCTGATCGCGAAGCTGGATGTCACCATTCTTCCTATCGTCGGGCCCGAAGTGGTGACAGGATCCACGCGCATGAAGGCGGGAACGGCCACCAAGCTCGTGCTCAACACGATTACGACCGGCGCGATGATCAGGCTGGGCAAGACCTACGGCAATCTGATGGTCGACCTGCGCGCGACGAACAACAAGCTGATAGAGCGCAGCCGCAGGATCGTGATGGAGGTGTGCGGGCTCTCCAAGGACGACGCGACCAAGCTGCTCGCGGCCGCGGGAAAGAGCGTGAAGCTCGCGATCGTCATGCACAAGAAGGGAATCTCGCGCGAAGAGGCGGAACAGCTGCTGGCCGCGAACGGCGGCGTGATCCGGCGGGTCACCGCCGACCCGCCACCGCCGATCAAGGAACGGTAGATGTCGTCGGGCGTCGTCGTCGGGTTGATGTCGGGAACGTCGCTCGATGGAATAAGCGCCGCGGTCGCCAGGTTCACGCCGAGCGGTAATCAGCAGTCGGGAAAGCTCGGAGTGGAGCTGCTTGCCTTCACCTCACGATCCTACACCAGGCAGCAGCGCGAGCGAATCGCCGCCGCCCTCTCGAGCGGAACGCCGGCCGAATACTGCCGCATCAACTTCGATCTCGGCGCCTGGCTGGCTGACGCCGCAGCCGAAGTGATGGCCGAAGCCGGTGTGGCGCGCGATGACATCATGGCGATTGCGTCCCACGGCCAGACAATCTGGCACGAGCCTGGTCATTCGACGTGGCAGACGGGCGAGGCCGCCGTGATCGCCGAGCGCTTGGGGATCGACGTCGTCAGCGACCTCCGCGTGCGCGATGTTGCCGCGGGCGGGCAGGGAGCCCCGTTGGTCTCTGTCGCGGATGCTCTGCTGTTCTCATCCGATTCCGAGTGGCGCGGACTGCAGAACCTCGGTGGAATCGGCAACGTGACCGTGGTGCCGCCGAACGGCCAGCTCGAGGCGGTACGCGCATTCGACACCGGGCCCGGCATGGCCGTGATCGATGGCGTGACGCGCATTCTCCGCCCCGAGCTCCCCTTCGACATCGACGGCAAGCTTGCCAGCGCCGGCAAAGCCGACATGGCGGTCGTGGCCGAGCTCATGACCGCGCCGTATTTCTCGGCGGCACCGCCCAAGTCCACCGGCCGCGAGCTCTTCGACACCGATTACATCGAGCGGCTCATCGCGCGCTGCCGCAAAGACGCCGCGAGCGACGAGGACATCATCGCGACCGCGGTACAGCTTACCGCCCAGAGCGTCGGCGATGCGTATCGCCGGTTCATCCCCGAGCCGATAACCGAGGTCCTCGTATCGGGAGGCGGTGCGCGGAATCCGGTGCTGTTGGCGGAAATCGTCCGGGCGGCCGCGCCAGTCACCATCAGAAAGTTCGGCGACGTCTACTTCGATGGAGAGGCAAAAGAGGCGGTGGCCTTTGCATTGCTTGGGTATCTGCACGTGACGAGGCGCACCGCGAACGTTCCGGCCGCAACGGGAGCGCGCGGCCACCGGATCCTCGGCAAGCTCACACCGGCGTGAACGCCGGTGGCAAGGAAGTCGGGCAGATCACCCGAAAAGGAGGGGTCGCATGAGCGAATCGGCTAAGACATCCCCGCTACGCATCTTCGGTCAGCCGAAGATGGCTGTTCTCCTTGCGCTCGGCTTCTCCTCTGGACTGCCGCTCTATCTCACCAGCCGAACACTCCAGGCGTGGATGACGAAGGCCGAAGTCGACCTCACGACGATCGGCCTTTTTAGCATGGTCGCGCTTCCGTATTCGCTGAAGTTCCTCTGGGCTCCGATCCTCGACCGCTATGTACCGCCGTTTCTTGGGCGCCGGCGCGGATGGCTCGTGATCACCCAGCTCTTGCTGTTGGTGTCGATCGCCGCGATGTCGTTCCACGATCCGCGACTGGGGCTGCAGGCACTCGCTGTCAACGCGCTGCTCCTCGCGTTCTTCAGCGCGTCGCAGGACATCGCGGTCGACGCGTACCGGGCGGATGTCCTGCACGAGCGCGAGATGGGAGCGGGCGCTGCGGCCTACGTCATGGGCTATCGTGTCGCGCTGATCGTCACGGGATCCCTTGCTCTGGTGTTCGCCGACAGGATGTCGTGGCCGGCGGTCTATTTGCTACTCTCGGCGTTCATGCTGGTGGGAGTATTCACCGCGTTCCTTGCACCCGAGCCCGTGCTCAAGGATGCGCCTCCGCAATCGCTGGCGGAGGCGGTAGCCCTCCCGTTCAAGGAGTTCTTTCAGCGCCGGGGAGCGCTCTCGGGCGCGATAGTTCTTCTCTTTATCGTTCTTTACAAGTATGCCGATGGGCTCGCCGGCAACATGGCGACTCCCTTCCTTCTCAAGACGGGATTCAGCCAGACGGAGATCGGCGTGGTGCTGGGCGGAGTCGGGATCGCCGCGACGATCGTGGGCGTAGTCGCGGCTGGGGGAATAATCGCGCGATTGGGCATCAACCGGTCGCTGTGGATTTTCGCGGTTCTCCAGGCGGCGAGCAACCTCGCGTATTACGTCCTGGCGCTGATCGGAAACGATCGTAGCGCAATGATCGTAACGATCCTGATCGAGAACTTCTGCGTTGGGCTCGTGACGGCAGGAATGCTCGCATTCATGATGAGCGTTACCAACAAGCGCTTCTCTGCCACTCAATTCGCGCTGCTGTCGAGCCTCGCCGCCGCGAGCAGGGACGTGCTGGTGGCGCCCGCGGGCAAGCTGGCCGACACGCTTGGGTGGCCCGGGTTTTTTCTGCTGAGCGTCGCCGCGATCATTCCGGCGATGCTGCTGCTGCCCTTCGTCGCACCGTGGGGCGCGGACCGTCCAACTGCCGCGGCACCGCACGACGACGATATCGTGCCGGCCAACGCAGCGTAGCGATCAGGAACCCGAGCGCAGCTCCTCTTCCTGCGACCGCACTCTGACGGTTACCACGGTGACGTTGTCGGGAGCGCCGGTCTGCATGGCTTCTTCGACGAGCGTCTCGCAGATCTCGCGCGGCCGGCCAGAGCTCTTGGTGATGCGACCTATCTCTTCCGCCGAAACCTGATTCGACAGTCCGTCGCTGCAGAGCACGAGGAAGTCACCGCTCTCAAGCTCGAGATGATAGAGATCGGTGATCACCTTCTCCTCCGGCCCCAGCGCCTGGAGGATGATGTTGCGGTGCTCGCTGAGCTCCGCCTCCTTTTTGGTCATCCGGCCCGCGTCGATGAGGCGCTGCACGAAAGACTGATCCTTGGTGAGCTGTCTCGTTTCGGATTTGCGGACAAGGTAGGCGCGGCTGTCGCCGACCTGGGCGATGAATGCCTGACCCTCGAGCACCAGCGCGAGGGTCGTGGTCGTTCCCATTCCGTGGTGTTCGGGTGACTCGTGCGCCTTCTGGTGAATCGCCTTGTTGGCGATCTCGATCACCCGGCGCAGCATCTTCTCGACCGACTCGCGGTCGCGCTTCGGAACTTTATGCCACCAGCGGTGAAGCTCGCTGAGAATGGTTTCGGTCGCCATCTGACTCGCGAGGGCTCCCGACGCTGCTCCGCCGACGCCGTCGGCGACGACGGCTATGAACGGCGCCGTATGAGAGGCTACAAGACCGGGGACCGCTGCCGTAGCGATGTCACCGGTCTCGAGATTGGCGATCATAAAGGAGTCCTGATTGTCGTGCCTGATCAGCCCGACATTGGTGCTCCCGAATATTTCTGCGATCAATTGGGATCTGCTAAAGCGTGGCG
>JBDSRC010000114.1:0-2643 GCA_039929505.1 Gemmatimonadaceae bacterium | reverse complement strand
CTGACCATGACAACCATGAGAACTAAAACCATGAGACTGGCCAGGATCATCCCGGTCGTTGCCACACTTTTCGCTTCGGCGTGCAAAGACCTTGTCGTCCCCGATTTCAACAACACGAGTCTGGACGATCTGGTAGCGAATCCGACCCCGACCAAGGTCGCCCAGGCTTCGCAGGGGCTGATGCTCGGTACGAGGGTCGGAATAGGAGCGCAGAACGGCTATGTCTCGCTGCTCGGCATTCTGGGAAGGGAGTCGTACAACTTCGACGCCGCCGATCCCCGCTTCATCACCGAGATGGTGATCGGACCGCTCGATGGGGGCAGTCCGGCTTTTGGTGGAAACCTGTTCGCCGCTCCGTATCGCAATATACGAAACGCAAACCTTGTTCTTGGAGCAGTCGCGGGAGTCGTGGGAATGTCGCCGGAGCAGAAGTCGGCAGTTACGGGCTTTGCCAAGACCATTCAGGCACTGGACTACCTCCATGTCATCAACACCCGTGACGACCTGGGCGCACCGCTGGACGTGAACATCGATCCAATCGCTGCTCCCGCTCCAATCGCCACCAAGGCCGAGGTCTTTGCGTACATCTCGTTGCTGCTCGATCAAGGACTGACGGACCTTCAGGCGGGCGGGACTGCATTCCCATTCAGCCTTAGCCCCGGATTCGCCGGTTTCAACACCCCAGCGACTTTCGCGCGGTTCAACCGTGCCCTCAAGGCGCGAGTGGAGGCCTATCGCGGCAACTACGCGGCAGCGCTAACCGCCGTGAATGGATCATTCATTGATCCCGCCGCGCCGCTCACACTCGGCGCATACCATTCGTATTCCACCGGGTCGGGCGATACTCAGAACGCTCTTCTCGATCCGACGGGTCGCGCCATCGTGGCCAACCCCTCGGTGGTGACGGATGCGCAGCTGAAGCCGGACGGAACCCGGGACAATCGCGTGCTGCAAAAGGTGGCGCAACTTGCCGCGCCGCGCGTGGTGCAGGGGATCACCACCGATTACATCTTTTCGATCTACAACTCGAATGTCACTCCGATTCCAATCATCAGGAATGAAGAGCTGATCCTGCTGCGTGCTGAGGCGCGCTATTTCACCGGCGTTCAGGTGGGTGCGCTCAACGATATCAATTTCATTCGTACGAATTCAGGGGGACTCGCGGCGCGGGGGCCATTTCTCAGCGCCGATGATTTCACGACCGAGCTCCTCCGCCAGCGTCGTTACTCCCTGCTGTTTGAGGGAGGGCATCGCTGGATCGACGCACGGCGCTTCGGCAGGCTCGCAACGCTTCCGAACGTACTCCCCGAGCACACCATAATGAGCCGCTTCCCGTTCCCTGAGGCGGAATGCCTGGCCCGGGTTCCGGCCCCGACCCAGGGGTGCACCTAGCGGCAAATCGAACGGGAAATTGGGTCGAGTGTAGCCGCATCCCCTTTGGGGGATGCGGCTTTCGCTTTGGGGGGGGGCAATCCCGGACGAAAACTCGCAGCAACTGCGTTACGGTAGAGCTTCGGTTTCAGTCCATTACTTAATGGCCGCCACACGTATCATCGCAAAAAATGCATCATGGTTTCGTCACGCCGCGAAGGTAGTCGCAGTTGCGGCGTCGTCCGGTGCTGCGATCGTCAGCATTTTCACCGCTCTCTACTCTTACGGAGTGTTGGGCGAAACCGAATCCCACCAGTCGATAGGGAATATCGGCGCGGCCTGGGTTGGACTCCGTCCATCGGCCGACACCGCCACCGCAATAGGGGACACGGTGCATTACGCAGCGACCGTGACGGACAAGAACGGGAGCATTCTCGTTGGGGCACGGCCGACCTGGACGATTGGCGATTCGACTATCGCCAAGGTTCTGCCCGACGGATCGGTCATCGCGCGCGGGCCGGGCCGCACAGTCGTGGGCGTAGTGGTCGGCAAGCTGATCGCGACTTCGCGCTTCGTGGTACAGCAGCGCGTGGCGTCGGTCGAGGTGACACAGCCTGCCGGTGATGGCATCGCGATTCCGGAAGGCGGTCGCATCCTCCTCCACGCCCGGGCGCTCGACTCCCGCGGTTACGACATCGCCGGCCAGACCGCTACATGGCGCTCGGACGACACGACGGTGGCAGTTCTGGATTCGGCCGGCGTCGTCACGGCGCGGAATGCGGGGCGTACCTCGGTAAGCGCGCGCATCGAAGGCGTTTCGGGCAGGTCCGCGGTGTCAGTCGTAACGCCCGCCGCTGCGCTGGCATTGGTGGCGGGTACAAATCAGAGTGCGGTCGCCGGCTTTCCATTGCCACAGGCGATTGTGGTGCGCGCGACCAATCGCCGGGGCGGCCCCGTTGCCGGAAAGACGGTGGAGTTTCGCCTTCCCGAGCGCCAGGGTAAGGTCGAGCCAACTATTGTCAGCACCGACGCCGACGGCCGTGCGCGTGCTGTCTGGACCCTCGGAAGCTACCCGGGCCGGCAGACTCTCTTTGCGTCGGTCGAAAACGTGGACAGCGCGCTGGCGATCGTCGCTGAGGCCGAGCCTGTGGCGAGCGACACCCGGATTCTGCCACTGGTCGAATCCGTCATCGGAAGAGCGGGGGAGACCGTCCCCGACGACATCGGGATCCGTGTGACAGACTCCTCAGGCCGCGTGCTCCCCGACGTGCC
>JBDSRC010000113.1:0-5074 GCA_039929505.1 Gemmatimonadaceae bacterium | reverse complement strand
TGTTGTTCCCGACCATGTCGTAGTTGCCCTCGTTGGTGAAAAACTTCAGCGCGAAGCCCCGTGGGTCACGCCAGGTGTCAGGGCTGCCCTGCTCGCCCGCCACCGTGGAGAACCGGATCAACGTGTCCGTCTTCGTTCCCGGCTGGAACACCGCGGCCTTGGTGTATTTGCTGACATCGTGGGTCACCTCGAAGTGTCCGAAGGCCCCGGAACCCTTCGCGTGAGGCTGTCGCTCCGGAATCTTTTCCCGGTTGAAATTGGCCATCTGCTCGATGAGGTAATGGTCCTGGAGCAGGATGGGGCCATCGAGCCCCACGGTGAGCGAGTGTTCGTCGCTGGCAACGGGGATCCCGGCGTCTGTTGTTGTGGATTTGCGGTCATCGTTCTTCATGCTGAAGCTACTTTGTGTTTTGGTTTCGCCTGCCTGTGAGGCCTAACTAATGATTATCTGGACTACATATGCTGCGGAGAAAGTTGAAACCTTGCAACCGGTTTGCAGGGATCGCCGCGCTTCCGGTGAAAGTCGCAGCGCCAAGTTGCGAGACACCAGCACCTTACATGTTCGAGCCGCTCGGGAGATGAGCAAAGTCTTGCGAGGATCTCGCAGCCTAATTCCAGAATGACGCGCTGGAGGATCGTAGGGTGCCTTCCACCATCTAACTGCCTAACAGGTTCTCGAGCCTCAGCCGGGTGATCTTCCCCTGCTCCTCCGCCGCGATGCGAAGCTCGGCTTCCGGATCATTTCGCAGCCGCTCGCGAGCAAGCGCGAGCATCTCCTCAGCACTCTTTCCCGTGGCGAACACGATGTAGATATACCCTAAGCGCCGCTCGTACTCGCTGTTAGCGCTGGCGAGCGCGGCGCGCGTTTCGTCGTCCGCGCGGCCGACGGCGGACTGCTCACCCGCCGCCCACGCGCTGCCGCGCTCGGTCCGCCGCACGGCGCTCTGCCGCTCTCCGATGCGCGGATGGTGCGAGAACGCCTCCCGCCAGTCGCTCGCATCCAGTGACCGCCAGATCTCGTCAGCCGCCGAAAACACGGCGGCGCGGGATCCGAATGGTCTCCGGGCCAACATCCCCGACACCCATCGGGATGAGCCGCAGCACTCCGCCAGCAGAGCCGCCGCCTCACGCTCGGGCATCGCGTTCAGCCCGGCAACGCTCATCTTCACCCCGGCGTCAGCCGGCAACACGGCCGATGACGCGCAGCCGCGCGATGCCTCCGTCAGGGTAGATATTGAGCCGCACATGCGTCGCTGCCCCAGTCGACAGCCTCTCCCAGTGGTGCTGTGCATCCGGCTCCAGCGGCGACTCCGGCACCAGGATCTTCCAGCGACCGGGGCGGGCGCCGGATGATGCGCCGGTGTCGGCGTACTCCAGCATGCATTTCCCGGGAGCGTTTCCCTTGAAGTAATCGGTGTCGAGCTCCACCCTCCCGATGACACCGCGCCGCGACAGGCGAACGATCGCCCAATCGTGGCCCGGACCCCGCCGCCGCTTCGTCTCCCAGCCATCGCCCATGTGCGTCGAGCGGCCGGGGAGAATGAGATGCTGGCGATTCCCATAGTGCATGTCGCTGCACGAGACGACGAAGCCGCCATTCTCGAGCGCGGCGAGGTCGACCTCGCGCCCCGGCTCGAACACAGCTTCGTCCGGCACCACTTCCCCATGTACCCGCAACCGCGCCACGCCGCCATCAGGGAAGATGTTCAGACGGAGATGCGTTACACGCGTTCCCTTCGATTTCACCGCGAACGCGTTCACGGTGTCTCCCCTGAGGCGCGACTTCCTGAGCAGCGGACGCCACCCGATGCTGTCGCTCGTCATCCGATCAGCGCGCGGCGAACCATCGATCGCGGCGGCATCGATGCTGGCTTCTTCCGGAAAGTTGCCGGTGAAAAAGCTGGTGTCGATGACGACGCCGCGCACGATTCCCGGCAGACCGAGTCGGATGATCGCCCAGTCGTGGCCAGGCGTGCGCCGGCGGCGCGTTTCCCAGCCGTCCATCCACTTACCACGGTCGGTATACTCGCCTTCGCGCCACTCGGGGCGGCTGGCCTTCACCAGATTTTCCTTCGGCGCGAAAAAGTCGTCGTTCGCCGCGATCACCACCCCGCCCAGACGCTCGGCGGCTAGATCCGGCAGGTCGGTATAGAGAGGAGATTTGACGCGCTTGTTCGGACCGGCTGTCATCGGCCAAAGATACGTCGTCCACCGACATACGTCGCCGATACCCGACCAAACAGCTCGCGTCCCGCGTACGGCGTCAGCTTGTGCCGGTGCAGCAGCTCTTTGGGCTCGACCACGAAGCGCGAGTCCGGATCCCAGAGAATGATGTCGGCGTCGTAGCCGGGAGCGAGCGATCCCTTTCGCTCCTGTAATCCCGCCAGTCGTGCCGGCGCCGCGCTCATCCACTGCGCGATCCGCTCCGGCTTGAAACCTCGAGCCCGCGCTCCGGTCCATACAGCGGGCAGCGACAGCTGAAGGGACGCGATTCCGCCCCACGCCGCGAAGAAATCGCCGTCGGTCCCCTTCATCTCCGGCGGGCACGGCGAATGATCCGATGCAATGAGATCAATATCTCCCCCTGCCACCGCGCCCCACAGCGCATCACGCTCGGCTTGTTCACGAATGGGAGGAGCACACTTGTACGCGGTGGCGCCATCGGGGATTTCCTCCGCCGCGAAAGTCAGATAGTGCGGACACGTCTCGACAGTCATCGGGAGTCCTCTCTCACGCGCGGTGCGCACGACATCGAGCGAGCTCGCCGATGAGAGGTGAACGATGTGAACCGGCGTCGGATTCCGGCCCATCAGTCGGGCCAGCAACGAGATCGCGGCGCGTTCCGCCGCCACCGGCCGTGTGGTCAGGTAATCCCCGTACTTTCGCGAGCTGCCGCGGCCAGGCAGGAGAAACGACGGATCTTCCGCGTGCACCATCAGCGGAAGCCCGAGACGCGCCAGTACGGGAAGCGCCTGGCGCAGGTCGCGTTCGCTCACAGAGGGGAACTCATCCACCCCCGACGGTGAAAGGAAGCACTTGAACGCTCGCACCCCGGCGTCACGCAGCCCCTCCAGCTCACCGACGTTCCCCGGAACGACCCCGCCGATGAACTCCACGTTTATAGTCGTTTTTCCCTGCGCGGCGTTGCGCTTCACTTCCAGAGCGCCGGCGGTCGTGGTCGGAGGGATGGAGTTGAGCGGCATGTCGAGAATGGTCGTCACGCCGCCGGCCGCCGCGGCGCGCGTCGCCGTTTCGAATCCCTCCCAGTCGGTGCGCCCGGGTTCGTTGACGTGCACGTGCGTATCGACGAGCCCCGGCATCACCAGGCATTCACCGGCGTCGACGATGGCGACACCGGGCGGCACGTCCTCCCACTTGCCGACACGAACGATCCGCCCCGCGGATATATGGACCGAAGCAGCGCGCACGCCATCCGGGGTTACGACGCCGCGCCCGCGGATGACGAGGTCCGTCATCCTGTGTCCATCCAGAAACGCCGCAACAGGTTGGTCGCCACACGCATTCGGTATTCAGCGGTGGATCGCAAATCGTCGATCGGCGTGATCTCTCTCGACAAAACGTCCGCCGCATCATCTATCGTGCTTCCCTCCGCCAGCGCACGCTCCGTTTGCGGGACCCGCACCACCGTCGGAGCGACGCTCCCGAACGCGATGCGCGGAACTGGAGCTCTCACACCGGCGACCACTATCTTGGAGATGGCCTGAGCCGCTCGGGTGCCGACCTTTCGAAACCATTGCCTGCCTTCAACCGGCTCCACCTCGATCGCGACGATGAGCTCATCGGGGCGCATCACCGTCGCGCGGTAGCCAGTGTAGAACTTCGTGATCGGAACGCGACGCTCGGCCCCCGCGCTCCGCAACACCACCACCGCATCGACGGCGGCGAGCACCGGCAGTGAATCTCCGGCCGGAGAGCCGTTCGCGATGTTCCCGCCCAGCGTGCCGCGATTCTGGATCTGGACGCCGCCAATCTGGCGGGCCGCATCGACGAGCATGGGCAGTCGGCTCGCCACCAGCGGCGATCGAATCAGAGACGTGTAAGTCGCCAGCGCGCCGATCACTAGCTTGCTCCCATCTATGGTGATTTCGCGCAGCTCGTTCAGTGACCAGATGTCGAGAAACCGCCGCGGCTCCAGAGTTCCGAAGTTGAGGGCGACGTAGAGGTCCGTGGCTCCGGCTATCGGCGTCCGCGGATCATCGCGCAGAATTGCGAGCGCCTCTGCCAGCGATGGCACGCTCCGGACCTCGAGCGCGGAGATCGCCGTTCTCACCGCTCCGCACTCGCCGGAGCCGGAGCGTCCTGCGTCTCCCGCCACTTCAACACCGCGCGGTAGATGGCCGAGTAGCCGGTGCAGCGGCACAGATTGCCGGCCAGCGCGGTTCTCACGTCCGCGAGCGTCGGTGAGGGGCCGAGGCTGAGCGCGGCCATGATCATTCCCGGCGTGCAGATCCCGCACTGCGCGCCCACCTCGTTCATGAAGTGGTGCTGGAGAGGGTGATCGTCTCCCAGCCCCTCGATCGTCACCACCTCCGCGCTCTCGACCTGTCCCACCGGAATCAGGCAGGAGCAGACCGCCTCGCCGTTCACCAGAACCGTGCAGGCGCCGCATTCGCCTTCACCACAACCTTCCTTGGTTCCGGTGAGGCCGCACTCTTCCCGGAGAACGTCGAGCAGCCGCGCCATGGGATGCGCGTCGACACTGGTGCCCGTCCCGTTCAGCACGAACTTCATGCGACCGCGGCGCAGCTGGCTATCAGCTCGGGCGTTGCCGGGATTTCGCGGATATCCAGCCCCAGATGGCGAAGCGCATTGACCACTGCCGGCGCCGGACCGTCCATCGGTAGCTCACCGAGTCCCTTCGCGCCGAACGGTCCGCCTGGATATGGATTCTCGAGCATCACGACATCGAGCTCCGGCATGTCGAGTGTGGTGGGAATGATGTAGTTCGTGAGCTGCGAGTTGGCCATCGCCCCATTGCGCATCACCACGCGCTCGAGCAGTGCGTAGCCGAGTCCTTGTGCCGTTCCGCCCTCGATCTGTCCCTGCGCGAGAG
>JBDSRC010000112.1:0-3777 GCA_039929505.1 Gemmatimonadaceae bacterium | reverse complement strand
CCGGCGGCGCGCTCATGGGAGAGGCCCGGGCGATAGGAGCGCGTCGTGGTGAGCGCGTCGTATACGTCGGCGACGCAAAGGATGCGGGCAGCGAACGGGATCTGCTCCCCCGCGAGTCCGTCAGGGTAGCCCGCTCCGTCCCACCGCTCGTGGTGGTTGCGGATGATCGCGCGAATGTCCCCCGGAAAGTCGATGTCCGCGACCAACTCGAGTCCCGCCTCGGGATGGCGCTTCATGAGCTCCCACTCTTCCGGGGTGAGCTTGCCCGGCTTGTTCAGAACTTCTGTCGGCACGATGATCTTTCCGATGTCGTGCAGCAGCGCGCCGATCCTGAACCAGAAAAGCGAGCGGCTGTTGAATCCCGCGCTGTCGGCGAGCACGCACGCGAAGAACGCCACTCGTTCGCAGTGGCCCTGCGTATAGCGGTCCTTGCTTTCGATCGAGTCGCCCCACTGGTGCGCCATCTCGAGGAATCGCGCCTCGAGCGCGCCGTTCCGCTTCTCGATGTGCTGGACCCGGTGCTGCGCCTTGAGCTGCGAGTAATGCGCATGCGCATCGTTGAGGCTCTGAAGCATTTCGCGATGACGCTTCTGCGCCCAATAGAGCTCTGCCTGCTGCTCGGCGACGTCGGCCTTGAGCAGCAGGTCCGCGGCGGTAGCGGCGTGCTGCTCCGCTTTGGTGAGAAACTCCGAAGCTCTCGCGAAATCTCCGCGCTCGCGAGCGATGACACCGATGTGACGAAATACTTCTCCGCACCAAAGCTGCGTATCGCTGTCAGGAGACGCGAGCAACTTTGCGCACGCGGCGTCAGCTTCCTCGAAGCGGCGGGCAATGATGTACAGCTGGATCTGATTGACGGCGAGGTCGAGCTGCCGGGCATGGTCGCCCTCCGCGCCGAACGCCCATTCCGCCTCGGCGTACGCGGTCTCGGCGTCGGCGAGCTGTCCGAGCTCGACGTAGGTGAGTCCGATGTTGTTGAGGATCTGCCCTTCGTGATTACGCATCCCAAGCGCCTGGTATCCGAGGTGACTCAGACGAAAGGCCTCCAGCGCCGCGCGCAGATCGCCCCGGATGACCGCCACGGTTCCGAGATTCTGATCGATCATGGCGATGAGTGCACCGTCGCTTGAAAGCTCCGCTTTCTGCCGGGCGGCCTGATACATCGCGCCGGCCTGGTCGAGGTCGCCGGCCATCTGGTACACTATGCCGACAACGTTGAGCGCCTGCGCGACCGCCGGCGGAGATCCCGTTACATCGGCCGCCGCCACCGCCGCTTCCAGGACATCCAGCGCGGCCGCCCTGTTTCCCTGCTCGAGGTATGCGCGCCCGAGCCAGCGCAGCGCGGCGAGCCGCGTCGGGGGATGGGCCTCCGGGTCGCGAACGAGCTTCTCGTAAAGGGCGCACGCTTCCGCCCACTGGCCATCACGCTCCGCTTTCTTCGCGCTCGCGATGCACTCGTGGACAGCGGCGGAATCCACCGCCCCGATCTCGACTGTGTGCATGCGCGACTTCATTGTGGATCAAGATGCGGCCAGAACGAACGCGGGGAAAGCCGGGCTGGCGAGGGGGCACGCGGGCAAAGCCCGGCTTGGGGCGGAGTAATCCCGCCGAAGAAGGAACCTTGCTAAGCCGGCAACGAGGCGATGCGCGAGGTGACGTCGGCGGCGTCGTGCCTCGCACCGGCGGCGGCGAATGAATCGGCTGCTTCCCGCCACGCGGAACGCGCGGCACCAGGATTTCCCAGCGCGCGCGAGATCTCTCCGAGCTCGCGGAGCAGCTCGGCGTGCAGAAGATGGTCTTCGGCTCCCTCGGCTTCGTAGAGCGCGATGCGGAGCGTGGCGATGCTCTTGTCGAGCGCGCCCCGCTCCCGCTCGACCGATGCTCGGCACTTGAGCGCGCCTGCTGCGGTGAGGTGGTCGCCGCGCGCGACTGCATCGTTCAGCGCGCGGGCACACCATTGGTCGGCCAGCTCCAGCCGGCCGAGCCCCAGCCACAGCTCGGCCATGTTGAGAGTGGCGACGCTCTTCACGACGGCGTCGTCCCGCGTGGTCGCGATCGCCAGCGCCCGCTCGAGGTATTGCTGCGCCTCGCCGAAGTTTCTGATCTTGGTGTGCAGCATCCCCAGATTGTTGAGGACCCACGAGAGCGGCTCGGCATCACCGGCCATCTCGAAGGCGCCGAGACTGTTCGAGTAGCACGCGGCCGCGACGGCGAAATCACCGCGCGTATTTGCCAGCACCCCCCGATTCTGCTCGATCATTCCGAGGAGCCGCGTTTCTCCGCTCGCGTCAGCGAGGGCCGCGGCTTTTTCGTAGAGTCGCTCTGCCTCTTTCGGATCGCCGCGGCGCTGCGCGATGATCGCCAGACAGTTGAGAGCATGGGCCTCTCCCCCGGCCGTGCCGGCCCGTTTCGCATGGGCCAGGCTCTGGGAATAATTGCGGTACGCGGCCTCGGTCTCCCCGCGCTCTCTGAGCAGGGTGCCTTTCCAGCGCAGGACGTCTGCGAGGAACGGATCCCGCGTCTCGGGCTCGAAGAGCGCCAGGGCGTCGTCGTACAAGCCCAGGGCTACCGCGGCCTCGCCTCGCCGCTCGGACGCGCGCGCCCGCTCCACCATCTCGCGGACGCGCCCGATTTCCCTGTTCATATCCATCCGGTTGGCAGGACCTACCGTCAGGCGCCTGCGTGGTCGGCTGGCTTCAGCCTGAAGCCAGCATCCAGCGTGAGAAGTGGTTGAGCAGCCAGGTCTGCATCTCCGGCGTGCCGTCGGGGCCCAGGAAGGTAATGGAGGTCGCGATTTCCACTGCGTTCAGCAATCCGTTGATGACGCCACCAAGAAGACTTTCATCCTCGAAGTAGGCGCCGAAGATCTTGTGTCCGGCAGGAATTGCGTCCGCCTCGGTGTTCCGCAGGCGCTGCGTGACGATTACCGGTTTGTTGAAGCGCAGGCCGTGCGGCTGCATGTCGTACGAGACGTAGCCGCTTGCGTCGGAGACGACGGTGATGAACGTCGATTTGCTCAGTGCGCCGACAGGAAAGGTGATCGTGAAGTCGGAGCCGGGTATCGCAAGAGTGCCACCCCAGTATCCGATATTGCCGGAAACGCTCCTGACCTGATTCGTGTGAGAATCGGCCCAGCGCACCGGTGCGACCGGAATACCGTTGGGATCGATGACGCCCTCGACGACGTCGGTCAGGGCCTTGATTACCCCGCCGAGCAGGCCAAGCAGCTCCGGGTTGTCGTTCGGCGCGGCTATCGGCGAGGTCGCCTGGGCGACGCTCGGAGCTAAAGGGGCAGTCGGCGACTCAGCGCAACCAAGCGCAAGCGTGGTGGTGAGTACGATCGCGAGGTAGCGGACGAATCTTGAGGAGATCATGGAGGGCGAGACCCAGGGTGAGCGTTGAGGGTAGACGGCACCCCCCTAAAGCAACGGCCATGCCCCAGTTAACCCCTTGTGAGGCAATGAGTTAACTTGCCTTTTACTTCGAGCTCATCAGTAACGATGTAACAGAATGTTACAACTGGCTCATTTTGTTATAGGCCGCAAAAAGCGTTATAGGCCCGCTGGCGGACGTTCGGCCGTGACCGGCAAGAAGGCGAGGAAGAGGAACCCCTCGTCCCGGCGGGCCAACTCCTCATTCAGGGATTGGAGCAACCTGGGCATCCCAGACGTATTAATTAAAGACAGACAAAACCCCGATCACAAGCGCCGTTTGCTGTCGTGGCTTGAAACCTGTAGCAAACGAAACGTGTCTCACAGATACAACCCTTAGCCAATC
>JBDSRC010000111.1:0-3041 GCA_039929505.1 Gemmatimonadaceae bacterium | reverse complement strand
GATGAGCTGAAGGGCAACCTCAACCAGATGATCGCGAACCTGAAAGAAACGACCGACAAGAACACCGAGCAGGACTGGCTGAAGACGAACCTCGCGAAGTTCTCGAGGATGATGCAGGGACAGAAGGATCTCGAGACGGTCTCGCGTCTCATCATGTCGGAGCTGACGCCGCTCGTTTCGGCTCATCACGGCGCCTTCTACCTCATGGAAGACCAGGCAGGCACGCCGCTGCTCCGCCTGATCGCCAGCTACGCGTTCAAGGAGCGGAAGAACGTCGCCAACGTGTTCCATCTGGGCGAAGGTCTCATCGGGCAGTCCGCTCTCGAGAAGAAGCCCATCCTGCTCACGAACGTGCCGGACGACTACGTCACGATCATGTCGGGGCTGGGCGAGGCCCCGCCGCGGAACATCATCGTGCTGCCGGTCCTCTTCGAGGGTGAAGTAAAGGCGGTCATCGAGCTCGCCTCGTTCCAGCCGTTCAGCCAGATCCACCAGCTCTTCCTCGATCAGCTGTCGGAGAGTGTGGGCGTGGTGATCAACATGATCAGCGCGAACATGCGGACGGCGGATCTGCTGGAGCAGTCGCAGGGGCTGACGCACGAGCTCCAGAGTCAATCGGAGGAGCTCAAGACGCAGCAGGAAGAGCTCAAGAAAACCAACGTCGAGCTGGAGCAGCAGGCCAAGACGCTGCGGACTTCGGAAGAGCTACTCAAGGATCAGCAGGAAGAGCTGCAGCAGGTGAACGAGGAGCTCGAGGAGAAGGCCTCGCTGCTTGCCGAGCAGAACAGGAAGGTCGAGCAGAAGAACGCCGAAGTCGAAGTGGCGCGCGTCGCGCTCGAGGAGAAGGCGGACCAGCTCGCCCTGAGCTCCAAGTACAAGTCGGAGTTCCTGGCGAACATGTCGCACGAGCTGCGCACACCGCTGAACAGCCTCCTGATTCTCGCGAAGCTGCTATCCGACAACAAGGATGGAAATCTCACGCCGAAGCAGGTCGAGTTCGCGAACACGATTCTCTCGTCGGGAAGCGATCTGCTCGTTCTGATCAACGACGTGCTCGACCTCACCAAGGTCGAAGCCGGCAAGATGGACGTGAGCCCGACCGAGGTCGAGCTGCTGGAGCTGACGACGTTCGTGGATCGCAACTTCCGGCAGGTCGCCGAGCAGAAGGATCTCGAGCTCGACACGGAAGTGAAGGGCGGTCTGCCGCCATCGATCTACACCGATGGCCAGCGCCTGCAGCAGGTGATAAAGAACCTGGTTGCGAACGCGATCAAATTCACCGAGAAGGGGAAGGTGGTCTTCTCGATCCGGCCGGCGGAAACTGGTCGCCGGTATCTCTCGCAAAGCCTGCAGTCAGCGACGAGCGTCGTCGCCTTTACGGTCACGGACACGGGTATCGGCATCCCGCGTGACAAGCAGCGATTGATCTTCGAGGCGTTCCAGCAGGCGGACGGAACGACGAACCGGAAATTCGGCGGCACGGGGCTCGGACTTTCGATCAGCAGGGAGATCGCGCGAATTCTCGGTGGCGAGATCCGCGTAGAGAGCGAGGCAGGGAAGGGCAGCACGTTCACGTTCTACCTTCCGCAGAAATACCACCCCGAGCCGGGCACGGAGCCCCGTTTCGAGGATGAAATGTCGGCCTCCGAAGCGCCCGTCAGACGCCCGCAACGGCGGCCGAATAACGCGCCGTATCAGGCTCCAAGGCCGCTTGCGATTTCCGCTGCGCCAGCGGTCCGACAGGCGAGCCGGGAGCCCAGGGAAGAGATCCCGGACGATCGCGCCGAGATCGCTCCAGGGGATCGCGTGGTGCTCATCGTAGAGAACGATCCAGCATTCGCGAAAATCCTCTTGGGGATCGCGCAAGACCGGGGGTTCAAGGGCATCGTGGCGCTTGACGGCGAAGACGGACTCACTGCCGTCACCGACTATCGCCCTGATGCGATTACTCTCGACATCGATCTTGCCGGCGGCATCGACGGGTGGGGGGTTCTCGACCGCCTCAAGCACAACCCAGACACACGCCACATTCCCGTGCACATCATTTCCGGCGTAGAGCGCAGGCAGCAGGGATTGAAGGCCGGCGCGCTCGCGTACCTGGAGAAGCCCGTCAGCAAGGACACCCTGGACGATGCCTTCGGCCGCATCGCGACCTTCATCGACCAGCGCGACAAGCATCTGCTGATCGTCGAGGATGACGATACCCAGCGAAACAGCATGGTTGAGCTGATCGACGACGAGGACGTCACCATCACGGCGGTAAGCAGCGCCGAGGCGGCGCTCGAGGAGCTGTCGAAGCAGAAGTTCGACTGCATGGTCGTCGACCTCGGCTTGCGCGACATGAGCGGATTCGATCTGCTCGAGCGTGTCAAGCAGGATCCGGAGATGAAAGAGATGCCGATCATCATCTATACGGGCAAGGAGCTCACGGCTGGCGAGGACACCCGCCTACGGAAATATGCCGAGACGATCATCATCAAGGACGTCAAATCACCCGAGCGGCTGCTGGACGAGACTGCGCTGTTTCTGCACAGGGTGGAGTCCAAGCTTCCCGATTCGAAGCGCGCGATGCTGGAGCGGTTGCACAGCGCCGATTCGCTGATGGGTGGAAAGCGCGTGCTGGTGGTGGACGACGACGTGCGCAACATCTTCTCTCTAACGAGCGTGCTGGAAGCGCACGGAATGGAGGTCACCTTCGCCGAAAACGGGCGGGATGCGATCACGTCGATCGAGAAGGATCCCAGCCTGGATCTGGTACTGATGGACGTCATGATGCCGGAGATGGACGGGTACGAGACGATGGCGGCGATACGCGAGAAGCCCCAGTTCGCGGCGTTGCCGATCATCGCGCTCACGGCGAAGGCCATGAAGGGCGATCGCGAGAAATGCATCGCCGCGGGAGCGTCGGATTACATCACGAAGCCGGTCGACACGGAGCAGCTCCTCTCGCTGATGCGCGTGTGGCTGTATCGCTGACGCCTGAAGGCGAAGTCGAGTCCGGCGCCTCCGCGCTCGGGAAGAGCGATCTCGAGAAGCTGGAG
>JBDSRC010000110.1:0-2990 GCA_039929505.1 Gemmatimonadaceae bacterium | reverse complement strand
TCCAGCCTGGTTCTTTTCGCAGTGAAGACACGCGTCTCGACCCCGGCGGCGAGTACCAGTATCGCGTGCAGGGCGAGCACCACAACTGGAATCCGCTGACGATCGCCAAGCTCCAGCACGCGACGCGCGGCGACAGCTATTCCACGTTCAAGGAGTTCAGCGCACTTGCCAATGACGAGACCCGCCGCCAGTCAACGCTGCGCGGACTGCTCGATTTCGTCGAGCGCACACCGATCCCATTGGAATCTGTGGAACCCGCGACGAGTATTACCCGTCGCTTTTGCACTGGCGCGATGTCCTTCGGATCACTCGGCGCCGAAGCCCACGAGACTCTCGCGATCGCGATGAACAAGCTCGGTGGACGCAGCAACAGCGGTGAAGGCGGCGAAGATCCCGCGCGCTTCGGCACCGATCGCAACAGCGCGATCAAGCAGGTTGCGTCGGCGCGGTTCGGAGTTACGGCCGAGTACCTCGTCAATGCGAGCGAGCTGCAGATCAAGATCTCGCAGGGAGCGAAGCCAGGCGAAGGGGGCCAGCTTCCTGGTCACAAGGTTGACGAGATCATTGCCCGCACACGCCACTCGACCCCCGGAGTGACACTCATCTCGCCTCCGCCTCATCATGACATCTACTCAATCGAAGATCTCGCGCAGCTGATCTACGATCTCAAGGCGATCGCGCCGAAGGCGGCGGTCTCAGTGAAGCTGGTCGCGGAAGCCGGAGTGGGTACCGTTGCGGCAGGCGTTGCGAAGGCGCGCGCGGATCTCATCCTGATCTCCGGTGACTCCGGTGGAACTGGGGCCTCACCGCTATCGAGTATCATGCGGGCGGGATCTCCGTGGGAGCTGGGACTCGCGGAAACCCAGCAGACACTGGTGATCAATGGCCTGCGCGGACGGGTGCGGTTGCAGACAGACGGTCAGCTCAAGACCGGACGCGATGTCGTCGTCGCCGCGCTGCTTGGTGCTGACGAATTCGGATTCGCGACCGCGCCGCTGATCGTCGAGGGATGCGTGATGATGCGGAAATGCCATCTCAACACTTGCCCCGTTGGCATCGCGACCCAGGATCCCGAGCTGCGCGCACGGTTCAGCGGTCAACCGGAGCACGTGGTGAATTATTTCTTCTTCGTCGCCGAGGAAGTGCGCGAGCTGATGGCGCGGCTTGGCGTGCGGACGATGGATGAGATGATTGGGCGAACGGACCTGCTGCGCGCGCTGCCGGCTACGGGCAATCCCAAGGCGGACACGCTCGATCTTTCCGCGTTGCTGCACCTGGCCATGCCGGCTGTACGCACGCGGGCGGATCGCGTTACGCGGCGGCATGTGAGGCTGCGGCTGAACGATTCAGAGGAAGAAGGAAGGATGAATCGCACTCTCGTCGAGATGGCGCAGCCCGCGCTGGATCACGGCGAGCGCATGAAAGCGACGTTTGCGATCACAAACGCCGACCGCGCGGTGGGCGCGACACTCTCGGGCGAGATCGCGCGCCGTTATGGCAACGTCGGTCTTCCCGATGACACCATCTCGCTCCGGTTCAGTGGATCCGCGGGGCAGAGCTTCGGCGCGTTCGCCGCGCGCGGGCTTTCGCTCGAGCTCGAGGGAGAAGCGAACGACTACGTCGGCAAGGGGCTTTCGGGAGGACGCCTCGTCGTCCGGCACCCGCGCGCGGCTCAGTTCATTCCTGACCAGACGGTTCTCATCGGCAACACGGTGCTCTACGGCGCGACATCGGGCGAGGCGTATTTCGCCGGAGTCGCCGGTGAGCGCTTCGCGGTGCGCAACAGCGGTGCGATCGCGGTGGTTGAAGGAGTCGGCGATCACGGCTGCGAGTACATGACAGGGGGTACGGTCGTAGTTCTTGGTCGCGTAGGACGCAACTTTGGGGCAGGAATGAGCGGCGGAATCGCCTTCGTGCTCGACGAGTTCGGCGAGCTCGACGCGCAGTGCAACAAGGGCATGGTTGACCTCGTCCACGTCACTGAGTTCGGTGAGCGCGAGCTGCTACGCCGGCTCGTCGAGCAGCACGCACAATACACGGGCAGCGCGCGAGCGAAGCGCGAGCTCGGACAATGGGACCGGGCGCTCAAGCGATTCTTCGCCGTCGTTCCGCGCGAGTACCGTCAAGCACTGGAGCGGCAAGCGAAAGAGATTGCCGCGAGTGCGACCGCGAACGGTCCACGCGGTTTGAGGATCGGGGAGGCGCGTCATGCGTAATCACAGACGGTGTCTCACGCTCGGCGAGTCCGCGATGCGTGATCGTAGTGTGTCTCGGAGGATGCGAAATGCGTGATCCGAAAGGATTCCTGACCCTTCGTCGCGCCACGCCGGGGCGACAGGCAGTCGAAGAGCGCGTCCGTCACTGGCGGGAGTTCTACGGACCGGTTCCGGAGTCCGCGGTTCGCGCCCAGGGCGCGCGCTGCATGGACTGTGGCGTGCCGTTCTGTCAGGGCGACACCGGTTGCCCGGTGCGGAACATCATCCCCGAGTGGAACGAGCTCGTGTCACGCGGAGAATGGCGCGATGCATTCGAGTCCCTGCACTCAACGAATAATTTTCCGGAGCTGACCGGCCGCCTCTGCCCTGCCCCCTGCGAATCAGCGTGCGTGCTCGGCTTGGTCAACGAGCCGGTCGCTATCAGGCACATCGAGCAGACGATTGCAGATCGCGGGTTCGCCGAGGGCTGGGTGATGCCACGTCCGCCTCGGCGCGTCACCGGGTTCAAGGTTGCGGTGGTCGGATCGGGGCCCACAGGTCTTGCTGCCGCCCAGCAGCTCCGTCGCTTCGGACACTCGGTGATCGTGTTCGAGAAGAGCGAGCGCATCGGGGGGCTCCTTCGCTACGGAATTCCTGAGTTCAAGCTTGAGAAGTCGGTGATCGATCTCCGTCTTTCGCAGCTGGAAGCCGAGGGAGTGCAGTTTCGCACGGGAATCGACGTCGGGGAGGACATCACCGCCGAAGAGTTGAGCGCGGAATTCGACGCTGTCTGCG
>JBDSRC010000109.1:0-3068 GCA_039929505.1 Gemmatimonadaceae bacterium | reverse complement strand
TCATCTTGACCAACGCCGGTCCGCCGATGGAAAACTCGCGCTGGTCGACGCGAGCGCGGGCTCCCTTGCCGGGGATCGCCTCGAAGCCCTCCGCCCTGGGGAAGGTGATGCCTTTTTCTCTTGCGCTCAGCACGATCCCCCGCGCAATCGCGTGCTCGGAGTCGAACTCGAGGGCGGCGGCGATACGCAGTGCTTCGTCGGGCGCGACGGAGTCGGCGGCAATAATCTCCACAACACCGAATTCGCCGCGAGTGAGCGTCCCGGTCTTGTCGAAGACCACGGTCGTCAGGTTGCGTGCTTCCTCGAGACCCCGGCGGTCGCGAACGAGCAACCCGCTCTGAGCGCCGAGTGTGGTAGAGATGGCTATCACGAGCGGAATCGCAAGTCCGAGAGCGTGCGGACAGGCGACCACCAGCACAGTGACCATCCGCTCGATCGCAAACGCTGTGTCCCCTGGTCGGATCAACAGCCACGCGGCGAGGGTTGCGAAGCCCGACACGAGTGCAATGATGGTAAGAAGACGGGCGGCACGGTCGGCGAGAGCTTGTGCCTTCGAGCGCGACAGTTGCGCCTGCTCCACCAACCGCATGATCCCCGCGACTGCCGTCGCATCGCCCGTGCCGGTGACCTTGACGCGGAGCGAGCCGGAGCCGTTCACCGCGCCGGCGATCACCCTCGCGCCCGCCTTTTTTTCTACCGGCCGGGATTCACCGGTGATCAGCGCCTCGTTGACACTGCTCGATCCTTCCATCACGGTGCCGTCGGCGGGAATGTGCTCGCCCGGGCGGATTAGCAGCATGTCCCCGACGCCCAGCGCCGCGACCGGAACCTCTTCCTCGGAACCCACCTCGTTGACGCGAACGGCGGTCGCGGGGAGCAACTTTGCCAGCTCCTTCAGCGCTCCCTGCGCCTGCGAGATCGAGCGCATCTCGATCCAGTGGCCGAGGAGCATTATCGTCACCAGGGTGGCCAGCTCCTCCCAGAGCGGCATGCCCGGATATCCGAGCGCGACCGCCCCGCTGTAGGCAAACGCGACTGAGATCGCCAGGGCGATGAGAGTCATCATCCCCGGCAGGCGGTCCTTCAGCTCTCGCACCGCGCCCTGAAGAAAGGGCGTGCCTCCATAAATGAACACGGCGGTGCCGAAGACAGCGGGAATCCAGCGTGATCCGGGGAAGGCGGGAGCGGAGTATCCCAGCGCGCTCTGGAGCATGTGGCCCCAGATCAGCGTAGGGGTGGTAAGCAGGAGAGTCACCCAGAACTTGTCGCGGAACATCGCGACGCTGTGTCCGGCGTGCTTGTCGTGCGCCGCGTGACCGGCGTGATCCATGGGAGCCTTGCTCATCTTCTCATCCGTGTGGCCGGCCGGGTGATGGTGATCCGCCATGCTCGCTCCCGCAGCGCAGGGCTCAATTCACCGCGGCCCCGCTCCTGCAATTGACTAGTTTAGTGTTGCGCCCATCGTGCCGGCAATGCACGATGTAGCGTCAGATTTACCCTGGGTAAAACCAGAAGGCAACTGCGACCGCGAATCAATGATCAACCCGAGAAATCGTCCCCGCATTCAGGATAACTTCAGACTGGGATCCGAGGGCCTCGCCAAGGTGCTCGGCGACCTCGAGGCGAGGGTCATGCGCGCCGTCTGGGATCTGGGCCTGCCGTCTCCCGCGAGAGCGGTCTATGAGAGGGTCGCGGAATCGCACGACGTGGCTCCGCTGACTGTCATCACGGTCCTCAACAAGCTGGCCGTCAAGAAGCTGCTGCGGCGGTTCAAGCGTGACGACCTGCTCCATTACGAAGCCCGGTGGTCGGAGGCCGAGTTCCTCACGCATGCCTCGCGGCAGATCGTCGAGCAGGTGCTGGCCTTCGAGCCCGACGTGGTCGCTGCGTCGTTCGTCGACGTAATGGCTGAACGTGATCCCGCGCGCCTGGCAGAGCTGGCGCGAGCTATTCGCCGGCGGCTGAGGGAAGGGGAGTAAGCTGTGCGCCTGAACAGTGTTTCGGTTGCGCGCGATCTGTCACGGCGGCGGCTGCTGCTTCTGGTAATCAGCGGACTCACTCTGCTCGCCACGATTCCAGTCGTTGCGCACCACGCGTTGGGGAGCGGAGCAAATTTCCTCGACGGCAGGGACAACATCGGGAACCTTTGCCTCGTCGCGTTGCACGTTCTCCTCGCTCCCGTGCATTCCGGCTTTCACATCGCCCTCGTTGTCGGGGTTCTGTATGCTGTAGCCGACCGGGGCCGGGCATGGGCGCGACTCTACCGTACGATCAGCAGGCTCCGACTGCTCAAAGCCCCGTCGAGCGGACCTTTCCGCGAAGCGATCGAGGCTGCCGGAGTAGA
Organism: Gemmatimonadaceae bacterium; assembly: GCA_039929505.1. GTDB lineage: Bacteria > Gemmatimonadota > Gemmatimonadetes > Gemmatimonadales > Gemmatimonadaceae > UBA4720. The sequence goes on along the minus strand of JBDSRC010000109.1, from coordinate 724 downwards.
TCCCGCGAGAGTCAGAATCGTGGAAGGCCTGGCCAATCCCGCGTTCACCGCCGGCTGGTGGAAGCCCCGCATCTATCTCGCCGCCGAGCTCGCAAAAAGGCTGTCAACGCCGGAGCTCGAATCCCTCGTCGCGCACGAGGGTGCTCATCTCCGTCGCCGGGACCCACTCAGACTCACTGTGCTCAGATTTTTCGCCTCTGTGCTGTTCTGGATTCCAGCGCTACGCAGGCTGGCCGCCGACGTCGCCGACGAAGCGGAATTCGAGGCCGACGATGCCGCCGCGAAAGGGAAGCCGCTGATCCTCGCGTCGGCAATCCTGAAGGTCGCGTTCTGGAAAAAGTCGGGATTCCCCCCAGTTGACGCCGGGTTCATCGCGCGCGACCTCGTCGAGCAGAGGGTCCGCCGGTTGTCCGGCGAGATTCAGCCCAGAAGGTCTCATGTGACGACCCGATCGCTCATCGCGGCGGCAGCGATGCTGGGCGCGGTGCTCAGCTCCGGCGTGGTGGTGGCACATCCTCTCCACGCCGCCTCGGCGGTGGAGATCGGTTCCGCCGAGCACGCTCACCAGTCCGGGAAGGGGCACACCGGCAAGTGTCGCGGGCACCACGAACCGGTACTCTTCCATCTGCTCTGCGGTGGACTCCCTTTCGGACTTGCGGGCGTTGACTGTCCGCATCACTCCCTATCGGCGACCGCGCGGGCCTCCTGACCCCGGAGTGGTGCC
>JBDSRC010000108.1:0-3366 GCA_039929505.1 Gemmatimonadaceae bacterium | reverse complement strand
TGGCGCGTCTACACCGAGGGAGTCCAGCAGCGGGTGCAGAAAGCCGAGCTTGTAGCGCCCTGGCGGCACGTCGCCAAGTGCGAAACGCCCCAGCGAATCCGAAACAGCCGCGCGAATGAACCTCGGCAGGCTGTCCGTAACGAGTTGGATCGTAGCGCCGCCCAGCGGTTGGCGGGCGATGCTGTCATGCACGACGCCGCTGATAGTGGCGCCTGTTACCTGCCCGGCCGCGGGGCGCCCGAACAAGAAGACAATTAGTAAGAGGAACCGGAGTGGCATGGCTGTCCCTTAAACATAGGATCTGGGGACGGATTTCGTGGTTGAAGCTTCACCTGGTCACTGACGTCGAAAAAGAACCGCGTGACGTGAAAGAATATGGGTGAAGGGCATAGTTTGCTACGCTACACCATCGGCGGTACTCTTGCGTAATGCGACCCCTTCGGTATTCCATCAACGTCACATTGGACGGGTGCTGCGATCATCGTGCAATTCCCGCGGACGAAGAGTTGCATCGTCATGCGGTCGAGAACCTCGACCAAGCCGATGCCCTCCTCTTTGGGCGGGTGACTTACGAAATGATGGAGGCAGCGTTCCGGCCGCCCGCGCGGACGGGAGCGAGGCCTGAGTGGATGGAACCCTTCGCCCGCGCGATCGACGCGGCAAAGAAGTACGTCGTGTCGAGCACCCTAACCCGGGTCGATTGGAACGCGGAGCTCGTGCGCGGGGATCTGGGGAAAGCCGTTCAGCAGCTCAAGCGGGAGTCGGGCAAGGGACTGTTCGTGGGAGGCGTGAAGCTCCCGCTGGCGTTGGCGGAGCTGGGATTGATCGATGAGTACGAGTTCGTGGTGCAGCCCAGGCTCGCGGGCCATGGGCCGACGTTGTTCGCGGGGCTATCGAAGCATGTCGACTTGAAGCTCGTGAGTCGGCTGGAGTTCGGCTCGGGGGCAGTGGCGATGCGGTATGAGCCGAGAAGGTAGCCATCGGGCTTGCTAGGGCCATGGCCTCCCCGGTGTTTGCGGCCTCAGACCGCGTGAAACCCTGTGGGGCGAAACAGTGCCACCACGTCGCCGTGGAGGTCCAGCCGCTTCATTCCAGCTTAGCTTTGGCGGTAGGCCGACATTCCTGACGTTTGCAAGACAGCTGACCACTCACCGCGAAACGAGACTCATGTCTTCCATCATCCATTCGCAGGCAGCAGACATTCCGGCCAACATGACAACGACCGGCTTCGACGTGCCTGGATTCCGAATCGTGGACAATCTTGGCGTGGTACGTGGTGTCGTCGTCCGATCCCGATCGGTTTTCGGGACCGTCGGCGCCAGCTTGCAGACGCTGCTTGGCGGCAATATCTCGCTCTTTACAGAACTCGCTGAGCGAACCCGCAAGCAGGCTTTCGACACAATGTTGGTTCAAGCACATAGGGCGGGGGCCGACGCAGTGATCGGCATCCGCTATGACGCGAACGAGTTGATGAAAGGCGTGACCGAGGTATTGTGTTACGGGACGGCTGTTCGCGTCGAGCCGCTGGAAGACTGAGGAACAACGCGACGCGATCTCGCCGCTATACTGAGTCGTCGATTTCCCAGTGCTCAGCTGGATGCGTTCGGAATTGATCGAGTATCCAATGGCCGTTGAAGCTGACGGCGTTAGTGTCCGATCTGACCCGTCCGCGCGAGGTAAGTCGCGTCGCCTTAGATTCGACTTTCAAGCCGCACTGGCTGGCATTCGACAGGGGCGGTTCGCGCCTCGTCGTCAACGACGGCAAGCGACGGCTCTACCTCGTGAGCTTCGACAAGCGGACCGGTGCGCTCGAGATCGATCAGGCCTTTCGCGACATTGGGGCGCTCGCGTTGGGGGTGTAAGTTTTTCCCGGGCCCGCAATCAACGCGAGACTGCCGCTCCGTAGGAATACGGAACCGCCACTCCCGGCCGGTCGGCGATAGTCACCGCGAGCGTCAGCTTCGACCAGCGGGTTCCCATACCGTCGACAGTGATCGAGCCGGCAGAGCCGCCATCGAGAGCGATCGGGAGGACCGAGGTCTTCCCTCCCGCCGCCGGCGTCGCGATCACGTACGCTCGCCACGCAAAATCGTCAGTCCCATCGAAGGAGACGGCGATTCTGCCGGAGGCATTCGTGAAATCGACGAAGTTGGCGCCGAGGCCGTACGGAGTGCCGTTCGACACGCGGTTCGTGCTCGCCGGAATGACGATGCTGACCGGGTAGCTCGAGTGCGTCGCGCGGGTGAGGCTCCGCAGCGGACGGTACGACTCGACGATCGACGGCCGGTCGGTCGTGAAGTCGGAGATGTCGTGCAGGTACTCCGCCGGCGCGAACGCCTTCATCGCTTCCCAGCTGCCGGCGAAGGCGACGTCGCGGATCGCGTCCGGCGCGGTCCGCGTCCGGTGCGCGAGCCAGATCTGGCGCAGGGCGTCGACGCCGTAGCGCTCGCTCAGGTAGTTCTGGAAGTAGGCCGCGCCGTACAGGTAGCGGTTGAAGATCGGCAGGTCCGGCCTGGCGAGGAACGAGTTGATGTACCAGTGCCAGTCATTGATGCCGTCGTACACGGCGTCCTCGGCCCACGTCGCGTGCGATTCCATGAGCCAGCCGGAGCCGTAGACGTTGATCGCGAACTGGAGGGCGTGCATGAACTCGTGTGCCTGCGTGACCTTGAGCGCGCCACTGCGAATGACCTCGGTGCCGGTGAGGTCCTCGTCGTTGGGCGGAAAGCCATAGAAGTCGTTGTTGATGACGATGTAAGCCGATGCCGTTCCGACGGGTACGGGGCTCACGCCTTCCAGCTCCACGTTCGTCGGCATGGCGTAGCCGTAGTACGGGATCTTGTCGTAATAGACGTGGAACTTGTTCTGCGTCGTGACACCCTTGGGCGCCGGGTATCCGAACGCGACGACCTGACGCTGCCAGATCTCCTCCCAGCTTTTCGCCGCGACCTCGATGTAGTCGGGCACACCGCGGATCCCGCTCTCGTCGACCGCGGGCACCGCGTCGGACGTGCTCACCGTCGAGTAGTGCAGCACGAAGTGTGCGGTCTCGAAGCTGTTCTTCATGTTCGCGAAGCCGTTGGCACGCAGTTGGAGGATCTCCTGCTGCGTCGACTTCGAGAGGCCGTCCCAGTCGAGCGCCTGACGCACCATCGATTCCGTGGCGTCCTTGCCGATGGCAGCCGACTTGTACTTCTGCGGGAGCTTCTCCGGCGCGAGCACCGCATAGGCACGGTAGCGGTTGGCGTTTTCCTTGTCGATCGCGCCGGCGGTGTAGTCCTCCTCAACCAGGTCGAGCGAGCTCTTTCCGTTCCCGCCGCCCTGGACCGCAGCGAAGCTTGGCGCTCCGGGGGAGCGCGACGGGCC
>JBDSRC010000107.1:0-2791 GCA_039929505.1 Gemmatimonadaceae bacterium | reverse complement strand
CGGAGGCGCAGCCGGGGGGTTAAACAGAGCCGCCGGACGCGGCTGTCGCGATTCGCGCGAAAGGCTCCCGTTCAAGGGTTTCCCGACCTTCTTTTGACGCCGGTGGGTAGCTGATCCTCAGGGAGCTGATCAAGCCCGGCAGGTGGCGGATCAATTCCCTGAGCACCATCTTGAATCAGCCGGCACCTGCAGGGCCGGATTTCTCCCAAGACCGAGTTGCACCATGTCAGTCGCGAAAATCACCGAGATTCAGGCATCATCGAAGAAGAGCTTCGAGGATGCAGTCAACGTCGGCATCGCCCGGGCGGACAAGACGCTCAAGAACGTCAGCGGAGCGTGGATCAAGAGCCAGCAGGTGATGATCGAGAAAGGGAAGGTCGTCGAGTACCGCGTTCTCATGAAGGTGACGTTCGTTCTCAACGACTGATGAGCCAGGCCGCGGGATTCAAATAGCGATCCTCTTTCTCACCTGTGTGGTAATTGCGGGAGTGTTCGGGGCCGCAACGTCAACGCCAACTGCATCGCGCGCGGCTTGGAATCGAATCCTGTTTTCACTACTGCTGTCCATCGTCCCGGTGCTTGCGTCCTGCCGCGCGGAGGAATCGGCCGCAAAGTCGGACGGCGCTGACGTTCCTGTGGTGGTCAGAAGTGGCACCATCGAGGCTCCCGACAGCGTCGATCCCGGCTGGCGACGATTGCGAGTGCAGGAAGACGGCGCGGGTCACATCGTGGTGCTCTTCCGTCTTGCCGGCGACCGGTCCGATGCAAACGTCACTGCGTTTCTCGCCGAGCTGGATACTGCTTCAGCCACTCCCCGGAACGCGGTCGCGATGGGCGGCCCGGAAGTGGGCGACAGCGTTGACGTGATCGTGCGGCTCGAGCCGGGCTTCTATGTGATCGGATGCGTACGGCGAGGGAAGGACAATCACCGGCATGCGAGCGCGGGCGAGATGAAGGTCATCGCAGTGCGCGACATGGAGCCGGACGCGGCACATTCGACTCCTCCCGCTGCTACGGCCGAAGTGCGATTGGTCGACTTCGCCTTCGTCGGTCCGGACAAATGGCCGGCGGGATCTCAAATGCTTCGTGTCGACAACACTGGCGCCCAGGATCACCAGCTGCGTCTCGTCCGGCTGCGAGACGGCTCGTCAATGAAGGAATGGCTGGAGGCGTAGGATCCGAGAGTGCACGGAGAGGCTGTGGTGGGCGTCGCCAGGATCGGTCCAGGCCAGGTAGCGTACCTGCCGATGTTCCTCGAGCCCGGCAGCTACCTCGCGACCTGCCTCGTCCAGGATCCGCGAACGAAGACGGCGCACATCGAGATGGGAATGTTCAAGGCGATTCAAGTCGAGTAGGGGAATCGACTATTCCCGTCGTCGGCCCATTCAGTAGCGGCCGGCGCGCGGTTCATACGGTTTCTGGGGAACGCAGCCGTCGGCCGCGAGGGCTGGCCGTCTGAGGAGGAGTTCTACAAGCTCGAGGCGACGGTGAGCGAGGCCACCCTGAGCCTCCCCTGTGTCGCGATCTGCATGTTCGACCTAAGGGCGCAGCCGGCGCAGACGATCATGAAGGCCGCGTTCGAGGGACATCCGGTGACGTTGCACCGCAACTGCATTCGCGAAAATCCGTATTACGTTCCGCGCGCCCAGGCGGTGGCAGGGTGAGTCTTGAGTGAGACTTTCCCCAAGCGCCACATCCTCAACTGACCACCGCCGCTTCGACGTGATCCAATCCACGCACGGCGCAGAGATATCTCGCCGGCATGAGTAGCTGTTGGACGACCGAGCGCAGCCCGGCGCGGACGAGCATGGGATAGACGCGCAGTAGCGGCCGCAGCCACTCCGCGCGGCCGAACTGTACCAACCCTCGCACGTGCTCAGGCGCGAGAACCGCTTGGATGCGCAGTAGCAAATGGTACCGCAACGGACCGAGGTGGCTACGGTACTGCGCATACAGCGCCTTCGTGCCGGCGCTGTTCAGTAGATCCCGGCGCATGTGAAGATCGCGATCTTCGGTCCATTCGACGTACGACGTCGGCAAGTCGGGGATCCCGAGGCCAACGCCTACCCGGTAAAACACCGCGTACAGCGCGCTCTGCTCGACTGCGGACAGGGGCCGGGCGAAGAGCTCATGCGCTCGCTCCGAGTAATCGATGAGCATATAGAGCACATCGCGGTGGGCCCAATCCGGAATGCGGTGGCCGCGCCTGTGCTCGATTGCCCCGTGCGCCGACCGGATTCTGTCGAGCGTGCGTGAAGCGGTATGCACGTCCGCGAACACGATGTGCTGAGCGTAGCCGGCTGTGGAGAAGAGCCGGCCGATGGGATCGCCCGGCAACTTGCCGGTGAAGAAAAGCCAGTCCACGGCGCGGTTGAGCGCGAACTCAGCAGCGCAGCCGGCGAAGATGAGGAGGACCATGTCGCCGTCTCCCCAAATCCTCCGCACGATGGAATCACGGCGGACAAAATCGGTCACGCGGTGCGCCACATCTTCATTGCTTCCTCTCGATAATCGCACGCGAAACCGCGGTGCTTGACTTTGTCGTACAAAGTAGTCTACGTTAGTAAGGTGCGCAACGCTCACAGTTAGCTGCCGATAGGCGAGGCTAACCGGCTGTTGACATACCTAGTAGCACAATGTATAATGCTGCAAGGTATCGAAGTAAGTGCGCCCACCGACGCTGAAAATCAATGGACATAAACAAGGATCTCATGGCCGCTTCATCCACACCGATCGTGCTCGCCATCCTCGCCGAAGAGGACAGCTACGGCTACGCGATCCTCCAGCGGGT
>JBDSRC010000106.1:0-3519 GCA_039929505.1 Gemmatimonadaceae bacterium | reverse complement strand
GGTCGAACCTCGTGCCGTTCTGGCGTGTGAACTATGGGTCTCAGGAGATTGACCGTTGAAGAGCGCAGGCGATTCCCGCGCCGGATTCTCGATGATAGAGCAGATGGTTGTCGTAACGATTATCGGTCTCCTGACCGTGATCGCGGCACCCAGCTTCTCTGACGCCCTGCACAAGCGGGCGACGTCGGCGGCATCCGACCAATTCGTAATGGCGCACGGACTCGCCCGCTCGACCGCCCTCAGGTACGGCCGCGTTTCGCAGCTGCACATCGATGCGCCAGCAGCCAAGTTCTGGATCGACGTCGATACCAGTGGCAAGGGTCAGCGCGCCCTCGTGACGTATGCCCACGACGTCAGCTCCGGCGGGCTTACGATGACGAGTAATCGCATCCTCCTCTGCTTCGATCCGCGTGGACTCTCTTCGACGACCGGCAGCTGCCAGCCCGGAGACGCGCAACTGATCTTTTCCTCGGCGGACAAAGTCGACACTGTCCGCATCACCGCGCTTGGTAAAGTGCTGAGATGAGAGCGGCAGCGAGCAACGTCCCCGAGAGACCTGACAAAGCACGCGATCGCCGTGGCATGTCGCTCGTCGAAGTACTCGTCGCCGTCACCCTGCTCGGAGTGGCAATGCTGAGTCTCGGCGCGGCCGCGGGCTTCGGCGTACGTCAGATGGGATTGGCGCGACAAGATCTTCAGTACGCGGCCGACGTGCAGCAGGAAGTGGACAGTCTCTCCGGTTTGACCTGGAACAGCGTGACGAATGGATCGGCGAATGTCCGGGGGCGCGCCTTCAACTGGACCGTCTCGACTCCGAACGCTAATTCGCGACTGGTCACCGTGATCGTGCAGCGTCGCGGGCATCAGGATCCGACCAGGATCTTTCTGGACACCGTCGTAGTCTACATGGCGAAGCCGACGCCGGGCTCATGATCAACAGAGCTGGCAGGTCGTCCCCGCTGAGCCGCCGCGGATTCACAATCATCGAGCTCCTCATCTCGATGATGATCGGGCTCATCGTGCTCGGCGCCGTTTACCAGCTGATGATCACTCAAAGCGCCGGTTACGGGAAGCAGCGCGAGCTCGCGGACGTGCGCGAGACTGCGCGCAGCGCGGCAACTCTTCTTTCCTGGGATCTGCGTCACGCCGCAACCGGTGGAAGCGCAATCGCCGCGATGAGCCCCAGCGCGATCACGCTTCGCTCGGTTCGCGGCGTCGGCGTAGTGTGCGCCAAGCACCCTACTCTTCCCCGCTATGCGCTCTCCCGGACAGCCGGCAAGATCGAGGCGACTTCGGACGACAGTGCCCTGGTGCTGCAGATCGGACGCGACAGGTGGCAGCGAGCGAAGGTGACAAGTGTTGGGACGCCGGCCGCGATGGGCATCGCCAACTGCGCATGGCCAGGTGCTCCAGCGCCTGACCTTGTCGTCCAGGTCGCGGTCAACTCCAAGTCTGACACCATATCCATCAAGGTCGGAGCGCCCTTCCGGGCGTACCGGCGAATCGAGTACACCCAGTACCTCCTGGGCGGACGCTGGTGGCTCGGACGCAAGGTTGGAGCAGCGGCTGGCTACGAGCAGCTGACCGGGCCACTGCTCGCTTCGACCGGACTGAGGTTCTCGTACTTCGACACGCTCGGAGCCCCGACGGCGACACCCGCGTCTGTCGGCACCGTAGCCTTCACACTGAACGCGGAGAGCTTCAAGAAAGCCCGTCTCAACACGGGCGCCTACGCGTATCAGCGTGATTCGCTAACCACCAAAGTCCTGCTCCGCCGATGATGCAACGCCGCGAGAAGAGAGAAGGGTTCGTTCTGATGGCGGTGATATTTTCCATCGCGATCATGAGCCTCGTCGTGATCGTTGCATTCACGACCTCGGACGATGAGCGGCGGTCTGCGCGGGCATCGCGCGAATCGACGCTAGCGCTCTACGCCGCCGAAGCCGGACTGCGCGCCACGCTCGGCAACTGGCCCGCCGCCCCGACGGCGGCATTGAATCCGGGTGACAGCGTCGATCTCGGCTGGACCACGATTCCCAACAACGGGAGGTACCGTGCGGTGATCCAGCGGGTGGACAACGGCGGCCTGCGACATTACTCGGTGGTGGTGAGCGGACGCCGGGCCAACAGCTATGGCGGCCAGAGCAGCATCCTGGCAGTGGTAGCGGGTGAATCGCGGTTCAAGGCGGCGATCACGAGCCAGGGACCCCTGTCGATGACCGGAAGCTCGAACGGAATCATCGACGGATACGATTCGGACAATGCGCCGTACAGCCCAACGACGGGCGACACCACTCTGATCGTGGGCAACGGGCCGATTTCCCTTTACAACGCATTTACCGTCAGGGGAGATGTCAAAGCGGCAAGCACCATCTGGAACACGTCAGGCGTTACGGGTGACGTCAGACCATTCGCGCCGCCGTTTGCGGCCAACCCGGTCCTGTCGTGCCCAGCCGGCGGCTACAGCACTGGCATCAATACCAACTCGAAGGTGAATTATTCCTCGTCGACGGGCGTTCTCTACGTCGAGGACAATGGCAAGCTCAAGCTGAAGGGAGAAAATCAGTACCGCTTTAGCCGGCTGCTGGTCGCGGACGGTGGAAGCGTGGAAATCGACGGCGACGGATCGCGCGTCGACATCTTCGTCGACGACTGGCTGGCGTTCGCGCCGGGGTCGATCGAGACCACGTCGGGAAAACCGACCCAGCTCGCGTTCTGGGCGTGCGGGTCACCGCCGAATCCGCAGACATGGTACGTAGCGGGCGGAAAGGATGCGTTCTACTCCGTCTACGCTCCCAATCATGAAATCCAGTTCCGGACGGGTGGTGGTTCGGCCAACAACAACGTTTATGGAGCGATGGTTGGTGCCTCTTTCGTACTCCCGAGCGCGATGAGGCTGCACTTCGACGCCGCGCTCACCCGGATGCCGTCGAGTACGCTCAAGACTCTTCCCGGATCGTGGGCGCAGCTGCCCGCCAACTGACGCTTACTTTTTGCCTCGCTGGCAGAGTCCTTCAGCCGCGACTTACCTGGCGCCGTTGTCGGCGGTGATCCCCACGCGGACCTTTAGACTCGGTCTACGACGCGAGCGAAGGAAACTCTCGCACTCGCCCCATAGCTACGTGGCGCGATACAGGTCCGTGCTGAGATACCGGAATCCCGAATCAACCATAATCGTCACCACCGTCTTTCCCTCTCCCAGCCGCTTCGCGACCTGCAGCGCGGCGACGACATTCGCGCCCGAAGACGTGCCGGTAAAAATTCCTTCCTTACGGGCGAGGCGGCGCGCCATCTCCTTCGCGTCGCTCGTCGTCACGGTGATGATCTCGTCCACCTGATCGGGCTCCCAGAGCGGCGGGATGAACCCGATGCCGATTCCCTCGATCTGATGGGACCCGCTCGGCTTCCCTGAAAGCACCGCCGACTCAGCGGGCTCGACGGCGGTCACGTGAAGCTTTGTGTGTTTCCGGATCGCTGTCGCCGATCCGTGAATCGAGTGCGCGGTGCCGACGGCGTGGA
>JBDSRC010000105.1:0-4267 GCA_039929505.1 Gemmatimonadaceae bacterium | reverse complement strand
ACCGCCGGGGGTACTCCGATCAAGCTTGGAATCCCCGGTGAGATGGAGTACGCCGGAAAGGGTGTGTCCTACTGCGCGATATGCGACGCCGCTTTCTTCAAGCAGCAGATCGTTGCCGTCGTGGGCGGAGGCGACGCGGCGGTCGAAGAGGCGGATTTTCTCACGCGCTACGCGAGCAAGGTTTACCTCATTCACCGGCGCCACGAATTCCGCGCGTCCAAGATCCTCCAGCAGCATGCCTTCGACAATCCGAAGATCGAGGTGATCTGGGATACGGTGGCGGAGGAAGTCACCGGCAATCCAGAAACGGGAATGACGGGCCTGAGGCTGCGCAACCTGATCACCCAGAAGCGCGACCTGCTGGACGCCACTGGACTGTTCGTCTTCATCGGCTTCCGCCCCAACACCGGCGTCATCGCCGGCCACTTCGATCACGACGTGATGGGTTACGTGCTGACGGATGCCGCGATGATGACTTCCGTCCCGGGCCTCTTCGTCGCGGGAGACCTGCGGTCACAGCTCACGCGGCAGGTAACGACTGCTTCGGGCGATGCGACGACGGCGGCAATCGCGGCGGACAAGTACATCACGCGCTTCAGGGAAGCCGAGAGAGACGGGAGCGGCGCCGCGACGCAGCAGGCGGTCGCCGCCTCGCACACCAGCAGCGGGGGCTACACGTGAACGTCGAAACCCTCACCGTCGGCGCATTTCAGGAGAACTGCTATCTCCTCGTCGACGACCGCTCGCGCAAGGCCGTGATCGTGGATCCGGGCGGTGAAGGGGACCGGCTCGTCGAGGCCATCGAGGACAGCGGCGCGGAGCTGGAAGCGATCTGGATCACCCACGCTCACGTCGACCACGTCGGAGCGATCGCATCGATCAAGCGAAGGTGGGACGTTCCGGTCTATCTCCACCCGGCCGATCGGCGGTTGTACGCCGCGGCGTCACGACAGGCGGAAGTCTACGGCGTCCCGTTCGAGGAGCCGCCGCCTCCGGATCGCGAGTTCTCGGATGGACAGCACCTCGAGCTCGGCGACGCGGCATTTACCGTGATGCATGCGCCGGGTCACGCGCCGGGGCACGTCGTCATTCACGGCCAGGGTATGGCGCTGGTCGGTGACTGCCTGTTCGCCGGATCGATCGGTCGCACTGATCTCCCTTTCTCCAACCCACCACAGCTCGCGGAATCTCTGAAGAAGATTGCGGAGCTGCCGCCGGAGACGATCGTGTATCCCGGACACGGGATGGAGACGACGATCGCGGAAGAGCGGCGGTCGAACCCATTTCTCAACGGCACTGCCCGGATCGTGGGACGGTGACGATGGCCAATCATACGAAGAGACGATGAGCGCAAAAGCACCGAAGGCCCCTCCCCTCAAGCGACCCGTGGCCACGCGCACCGAGAAAGACCCGCTCGGCGCGATGGAGGTCCCGATCAGCGCACTGTACGGCGTCCAGACACTGCGCGCCGTGCAGAACTATCCGATCAGTGGTATTCGTCCGCTCCCGGCTTTCATTGACGCAACGGTTCGAATCAAGCGCGCCGCTGCTCTGACTCACAAGGAGACCGGCAGACTCGAAGCGCGTCTCGCCGATGCAATCGTCGCTGCCGCCGACGAGATCCTCGCCGGGCTGCATCGGGAGCATTTCGTCGTCGACGTTTATCAGGCGGGAGCGGGCACCTCTCACAACATGAACTGCAACGAGGTCCTCGCCAATCGCGCCAACGAGATACTCGGCGAGAAGCGCGGGACATACACTCCGGTTCATCCGAATGATCACGTCAACATGGCGCAGTCGACCAACGACGTGATCCCGACCGCGATTCGGCTCGCGTGCCTGACGGAGCTCGGTGGACTGGAGAGCTCCGTTGGTTTGCTGGTCGATGCGTTCGTAGACAAGGCGACCGAGTTCGATGCTGTCCTCAAGTCCGGGCGCACCCACCTGCAGGACGCGATGCCGATCAGACTCGGTCAGGAGCTCGGCGGCTATGCGGGTTCTTTGCGGCGCGGACTGAAACGAGTGGTTGAATCAGCGGACTATCTCCGCGACCTCGGTATCGGCGGCAGCGCGGTGGGCACTGGCGTGAATGTCGAGCCTGCCTACCCGGCCCTGATGATCAAGCACCTCCGCGACTCGGCGAAAGTCGAGTTACGTGAGGGCGAGGACCGCGTTCAGCTGATGCAGAGCATGGGCGATGTCGCGGGCTTCAGCGCGCAGCTGCGAGTGCTGGCGCTCGATCTCAGCAAGATCGCCAGCGATTTGCGATTGTTGGCGAGCGGACCCCGCACCGGGTTCGACGAGATCCGACTGCCGGCGGTTCAACCCGGATCGTCGATCATGCCGGGGAAGGTGAACCCGTCGATTCCCGAAATGGTGAACCAGGTCTGTTTTCAGGTGATTGGCAACGACGCGTGTGTGAGCGTGGCCGCCGAGCACGGGCAGCTCGAGCTGAACGTGATGATGCCGGTCATTGCGTACAACGTGCTGCTGGCGATCCAGATACTCGGCAACGCCGCGGGCGTGCTGGCGGAAAAAACGGTGCGCGGGATCGAGGCGAACCGCGAGCAATGCGAGCACTGGCTGGAGCGCTCGGCCGCGCTTGCTACCGCGCTTGCTCCGCAGATCGGCTACGCGCGCGCGGCCGAGCTCAGCAAGCAGTCGGTGAAAGAGAATGTGTTGATCAGGGATCTGGTAAAGCGGGAGAAAGTCCTTCCCGATGCGGAGATCGACGACGTCCTCGATATGCGGAAGATGACGGAGATCGGCGTTCCGGGCGGCAGCCACGGCGGGGTGTCGGCTGGATAAAAGCAACTGCAACTTCCGACTACCGGCCGAGGGCACTGAGCGTGCCGGCTAAGAGTTGCGGGCTACCGCGGATCCGATTCAAGGTTGCTCGGCCCTCACGGCCGGCACGCCCAGAGCCCCAGGCCGGTAGTCGGAAGTTGCAGTTGAGTTGTTGTCCCTTGTCCCACCCGCCTCGATTCCCTATCCTGATACCATGCGGATAACGACCTGGGCCGAGTACGGAGTGATCTGCGCGCTCCATTTGGCGAAGAGAACGGAGCTGGGGCCGGTCAATGGCCGTGAAATCGCTCGCGTGGAGCGGTTGCCGGGCGATTACGTGGAGCAGATTCTACTGCGCCTGAGGAGGGCGGGAGTCATCACGAGCACCCGCGGTGCACGGGGTGGGTACGTGCTTGCCAAGCCCGCCGCGCAGGTCTCGATCCGGGACGTAATCCATGCGTCCGAGCTCGAGACGTTTGATCTGCACTGCGTGAGTCATCCGATCGAAGAAAGCCGCTGTTCCGCCGAGCATAGCTGCAGCATCAGGCCGGTATGGGTGATGTTGCAGAACAAGATCGACGACGTGCTGCAGTCGGTAACGCTAGCCGATTTGCTTCACGACGAGCCGACGGTGCGGGCGAAAGTCGGACTGCCGGTTACGGATCGCGCGCGGACAAAACCGGGGCTACCGATTCTCGAGACAGTCTGATCCAGGATCCTGGATGCGGAAAACGGCGCGTCAGTCGACGCGCCGTTCCTTTTTGTCCCGATGATTGTCTCTGGCGGCTTGCCGCACCGGTCTATCAGTGCCGAAGGGGGGACTCGAACCCCCACGGGCTTGCACCCACTGGCTCCTGAAGCCAGCGCGTCTACCAGTTCCACCACTCCGGCATTCTCTCTTCGAAGATAGAAACGCTGGAGAGTGAAGTCAACGCGGCCACGTCGGTACCTTTCTCGAAATTGCCGTTGCGTCTAACTTGAGCACGAAGTCAAATGCCAGAGACAGTCGAGAAAGAGAAACGGGAGTCGATCGCGCGGAACAAACGCGCCAGGCACGACTACCACATCCTCGACACCTGGGAAGCGGGCGTGGTGCTTACCGGCAGCGAGGTGAAATCGCTGCGGGACGGCAAAGCCAACATCACCGATTCCTACGCGATCGTTAAGGATGGTGAGGTCTTTCTGCTCAATCTCCACATATCTCCCTACGAGAAGGCGAGCCACTTCAATCACGAGCCGACCCGCACCCGGAAGCTCCTGCTCCACCGCAAGGAGATCCGGAAGATGATTGGAGCGGTCGAGAGACAGGGGCTGACCCTGATTCCGCTCGAGCTCTACTTCAAGCGTGGCCGGGCCAAGGTCGCCCTGGCACTGGGGAAGGGGAAAAAGCTCTACGACAAACGCGCTGACGAGAAGCGGCGCGACGATGAGCGCGACATGCAGCGGGCAGTTCGAACGAGATGATCGCGCTGCTGCTGTT
>JBDSRC010000104.1:0-4363 GCA_039929505.1 Gemmatimonadaceae bacterium | reverse complement strand
AGCGAACGACGGTCTCGCCGTCGAGCTCGAGCACGAGCCGCAGCACGCCGTGAGTCGCCGGGTGCTGCGGACCAATGTTGATGAGCATGTGGTCACCATCGAGATCCGGCTCGATCCCCGGTGGCGGTTCGATTGCGACTGCCGTCCCGCCGTCGGCAGTGACGAGAGGAATGCGCTGCGGTCGGCCATGCTTGTCGAGCCCAGTGGTTGAAAGCTCGACTTCGACAGTTCGCTTGGACATCTACTCGCCGGTCCTCTCGCCTTTGTTCAGGCGCTCGCGCATGTCTTCCGGCAGCTCAGCGAAGGCATCGGCGATCGAAAGCTCCTCCATCGAGTAGCGAGCTTCAGGATTCTGGGCGAGAGCCTGCCGCAGCTGCTCCGAGCGACTGAAGCGTCCGCGCAGCGGAAAATCCTTGCGCAGCGGAAAGCCCTCCTTGTAGGACTCCCACATCAGGATTCGCCTGAGATCCGGGTGTCCGTTGAATCGAATGCCGAACATGTCGTAACACTCGCGCTCGAGCCAATCTGCGCCGCGATAGATGTCATACACGCTGTCGATCTCGAGCGGCTGCCCTTTCGGGAGCTGGGCCTTTACGCGGAGAAAGCGCCTGAACGGAAGCGACCGGAGGTGCCAGACCACTTCGATCGGCACTAGGGCGTCGCGGTATTCCACCGCGGTGACATCGCTGAGATAATCGTACTGTTGCGAAGCGTCATCGTGGAGCCAGCGGATGACCGCCTTGACCGAGTCCGGATCAACGAACACCACTGTCTCACCCCAAACGACATCAACGCGCACGACGGCCGCGCCGAACTTGTCTTCCAGCGCGCGTGCGGACGGATTTGCCTCGCCGCCCCGGTGAGGAAGATTTCTGGGAGTGACAGGTTGGGGGCCCGGCGATCCGGTGCCTGTATCGACGACGTCGAACGGCGTCACGGCGCGGACCTTGTCTGGTGCACGGAGTTCCCAAACGGCTCGCCGAGCTCGTCGATCACCGACGGCGGTATATAAAGCTGGCTTTCCGGATCAGGCTCCATCTCGTCGCGCGTCCTGGTGTCGGCGGCGCGCTCGTTCATCACCTTTTCCTGCAGCATCCGGATTCCGTAGATCAATCCTTCGGGCCGGGGCGGACATCCCGGCACGTACACATCGACGGGAATGATCGTGTCGATTCCCTGCACTACCGCGTAGTTGTCGAACATCCCACCGGTGGAAGCGCACGCGCCCATCGAGATGCACCATTTCGGCTGCGGCATCTGCTGCCAGATGCGGCGGATGATCGGGGCGAGCTTGAAAGGCACGCGGCCGGCGCAGATGAGCACGTCGGCCTGACGCGGAGAGAAGCTCATACGCTCCATGCCGAAACGCGCGAGATCGAAGTCGCTCGCCGCGGTCGCCATGAACTCGATCGCGCAGCACGCGGTGCCGAACGGCATCGGCCATAGTGAGTTGGCGCGGCTCCAGTTGACGAGAAAATCCAGACGCGTCGCGACCCAGCCTTCCTGGGACTCGGGCGCATAGGAAACCGTGTTGCGCTCGCCAGGAACCGTCAATCCCATTGAAGCGCTCCCTTCTTCCAGACGTAGATGAATCCGACGAGCAGGATCGCCATGAACACCAGCATCTCGCCCAGTCCGAAGAACGAGATGTTGCCGACGGGGCAGACGTCGTTCACGAGCGGAACGAAGCAGGAGAGCTGCTTGTAGTAGACCGCCCACGGAATCATGAAGACGGTTTCGATGTCGAAGATGATGAACAGGATCGCCACCAGATAAAACCTGACGGAGAACCGCTCGCGCGCATCTCCGAGGGCGGGAACACCTGACTCGTAGGCCTGCTGCTTGACCGGCGTCGGGCGCGAGCGCACGAGCAGGGTCGAAGCCGCGATCAACAACACCGCATTGATGGCGACGAAACCGAGCAACATCAGGACCGGGAAGTATGCGCGCGCCATGGGGTTCCGGACTTCGTGAAAAATTTCACTAGCGGTATTTTCAGGAATTTACCGTCGGCTGTCAGGTAATTCAACGGGCCTGAATCGGTAGCGATGTCAGTGCGAAAATCGTACATTCAAGAGGAAAGCCGCTCGCCACCCGCCGATCGCACCTCCCTCCCAAAAACCAATTCAACAGAAATGACAATTCAGTCGGATCGCTGGATCACCCGAATGGCCAAAGAGCACGGGATGATCGAGCCCTTCGAAGACCGCCAGGTGAGAGCAGGCGTAATCTCCTACGGAGTGAGCTCGTACGGATACGACATGCGAGTCGCGCCGGAGTTCCGGATCTTCACCAACGTCCTCAACTCGATCGTCGACCCGAAGAATTTCGACCCAAAGTCATTCGTCGAGTTCGAAGGTGATGTATGTATCGTGCCGCCGAACTCATTCGCGCTGGGGCGGTCGGTCGAATATTTTCGGATTCCGCGCGACGTGGTTACGATCACCGTCGGAAAGTCTACATACGCGCGCTGTGGCATCATCACCAACGTCACGCCGTTCGAGCCGGAATGGGAAGGGTTCGTCACCCTCGAGATCTCCAACACCACCCCGCTTCCCGCCAAGATCTACGCGAACGAAGGCATAGCGCAGGTACTTTTCTTCAAGGGGGAGGAGCCGCCTGAGGTGTCGTACAAGGACAAGAAGGGTAAGTACCAGGGTCAGCAGGGCGTAACGCTGCCCCGGATGTAGGCTGGCCTTAGGCTTGCCGCATCAGAAAAGAGACCGCAATCGGGAGGAAGCAAGCAAAGTGCAAAATCGCGACGGTGTTCAGAAGGGCCCGCAGGACCACGCGGAAGGCGAACATGGTGCCAAGACCCGCAACAAGATTCTCGAGCAGCTCCACTCAGGCAATGGCGCAGCGCGCCGCCCCAGCACCAACGGCACCGGACACAACGGAGCGCATCGACTCGTCGAGGACCGCAAGCAGCACGACGCCGGGGAGAAGAAAAGCGAGAAGACCCGCCTCAACCGGGAAGTGGAGCGCGGTAAGGTCCCGCGGCCAAACCCGGTTTCAGAGACGAAGTAGCGCTACCCCACACCTAAGCGCGGCGACGACCCAGCTTCAGCTAGCGGAGCAGCCCGGCCGCGTAGGCGAGGATCATCCCGACAGCAACCACGATAGCAAGCCAGACAATCCGATTGCCGCCGCGTCTCGGTCGAGTAGACTTGACGACCTTGAACGGCGGCTTTCCTTCGCCCTCGGATTCCCTCTCGGCGTCCATCACAGCTTGACCGCAGCCATTGGCTCGCGGACGGCATCGGCGCTTTTCGACAGCGCGGTGCGCTCTTCGCTGGTCAGCTCCACCTCGAGGATCTTCTCGAGACCACGCCGGCCCAACTTGCATGGAACGCCGAGGAACAAGCCGGACATTCCATACTCGCCCTCGAGCCACGCGGCGCAAGGAAGGATTCTCTTCTGGTCGCTGACTATTGCCTCGCACATCTGGACCGCTGCCGACGACGGAGCGTAGTAAGCGGATCCGGTCTTGAGATGCTTCACGATTTCAGCGCCTCCGCCCCGCGTCCGCTCGACGATTGCATCGAGCTTAGCCCGCGGCAAAAGCTGCGTGATCGGTATGCCGCTCACCGAGGTGTACGAGATGAGCGGGACCATCGTGTCTCCGTGTCCCCCCAGCACCATCGCCTGGATGTCTCTCACCGATACATCGAGCGCTTCGGCGAGGAACGCACGGTAGCGCGCGGTGTCGAGCACGCCGGCCATTCCCAGCACCCGCTCACGCGGAAATCCCGTCACCTTCATCGCGACGTAAGACATTACGTCGAGCGGATTCGAAACGACGATCAGGATCGCATTGGGCGACGTGCCCTTGATCTGTTCGCTCACCTGCTTGACGATACCGGCGTTCGTGTTGAGGAGGTCGTCGCGCGACATGCCGGGCTTGCGCGCGATGCCGGCGGTGATGACGATCAGATCGCTGCCTTTGGTCTCTTCGTAGCCATTGGTTCCGATCACACGGCTGTCGAAGCCTTCGATCGGGGCGGACTGCCACTGGTCGAGGCTCTTGCCCTGAGGAATTCCTTCCTGAATGTCTACGAGCACCACTGTGCGGGCGAGCTCTTTCTCGGCCAGGCGCTGCGCGGTGGTAGCGCCGACGTTGCCCGCACCGACCACTGTAATCTTGTTGACCATTATCTCTTGTTGGCTGTTGGGGGTTGCTGCGCGAAAGCTAATCCTACCCGCCAACCTGAGACAGGGCGCGAAGTCCTCCGACGTTCATCTGCAGGAGATTGTGCTCCTTTGGTTTCTCACTCAGCGCAGCCCGGAAAAATGGCTCGAGCGGAAGTCCATCGCGGAGTGGTGTGCGGAGGTCGGTCGCGCCGTCGCCGAAAAGACACGTGCG
>JBDSRC010000103.1:0-2541 GCA_039929505.1 Gemmatimonadaceae bacterium | reverse complement strand
GCTGCTCCATCAGGCGTGATCGCCGGTTGCTGGCGGAGGTGAGCTGGTCGGAGAGCTCTTCGCGGCGAACCCTGATGGCCGCCACGTCCCGGGTGGTGAGCGGCGCAGGTGTCGTTACCGTATACACGTCCGACCCGGGCTCGTTGACGATCACCGCTCGCGGGGCCGGCGTTGGTGCTGGAGGGGCCTGGGGTGGCTGCATGTGATACCTACGCGCTGAAAGCGGTGTGGGTTACAGAGATAAGATGCACACCCCGGGCGCCCTAGTCGAACTCCACCTTGGCTTTAGCCTGCTCCGGCCGCATGCCGCAACAGCGTACGAGAGGAATCGTTCACTCCCATTGGGGCTCTCTGGTCAGGGTATCGACGTGTATGCGGCGAGTGGAAGACCGCCCGGAGACGCGCTGCCATCCTCCTTTGGTCGCGGAGTGCGAGACGACTATCTCGAAGCTGTCCGGTGGAAACCATCGCGCGTAATTGGAATCGATATCGCAGTCGCATCCTCCGCCCGACGGCCCGCGGGCCACGACATCACCCGAAAGCATGTCGCGCACAATCGCGAAGGTACCGAGATTCTCGGGCAACGGATCCTCCGCGACATACGCCGCGTATCGTCCGTCCGGAGAGAACACGAAGTCCTGGAGGAAGCCCCAGACATCGGGGGGGAGCGGGCGCGTTTCCAGGGCGTGGCCTCCTGGTCGGAGTCGAAACATCTTGCGATGTGGCGCCGAAGAATCCTCGGATACCTGAATCAGCCCAACGACGAGCGTATCGCCTGCGACGACCGGAAACGGTGGGATTACGTCGCGGATCGTGTCGACGCCCGCCGGTGATGATACCTCGACCCGATACACGATTGCGCTGTCTTCAGTTGCATCCCAGCTCGGCGCGAACGTGGAATCGATGACGACGATCGACGTGCTCGGGCCTGCGCCCTCGCGCCCGCCGCAGGCGATTGAACCCGCGAGCAACACGGCACCGAGCGCCAAATGCATGATTTTTCCGAGAGGATTGCTGTGCTTGATAAGTGATCCTGTCGAAAGGATTGTCCTTCGAAAGAAGCTATCTACAGAAGGAAGCGTTCCGCGAGCTGGCACATTCGTTCGTCGCCTTCCTTTTCCGCCGCTACGCGGATCCGCTCCACGAAGGGGCGGAGCTTCCGCTCGCCCCAATAGTAACCCGTCGCGCTCTCGGCGCTGCCTGTGTCGCCCGATCGCGCGCCCTCGAGCAGCGCCTGGGCGGCTGCTTCGTCATAGCCGGGATCATCGCGGGCCGGAAGCGAGTGTCGCTTTCCCGGATCGCCCCACACCGCATCCTCTTTCACGAATGCACGCGACATTTGTTACCCTCGACGGAACCAGTAGAATGTCGCAGCTTTCGAGCCGCTATCACGGGATTTGCAGATTGAAATCTCCAAACTGAAGACAGAGGAGAGAGATGATGCCGGATGCATTCGAGGAACAGCAGGAGGCGCTCGATCCGCACCGCCGCGAGGAGCGCGACGCCGCGCGCATGGAGCTTTCCGGGCGGGTTCGGCAGAAGGGGGTTCTGATCGATGGAAGCGAAACTCCCGCCCAGCTCGACGATCTTCTCAGTGCGATTGACCGGTTCGAGGCGGCGGTCATCGGCAGGGGAGGCGATCTCATGGTCAACACTCCGACCTCGAGTCAGCCGGAAGACCCACAGTTCGTGATCCCGCGCCGCGAGCCGGGCGAAGATGTCGACATTTACGCGGGGCGTATTCTCGCCGCCGCGGCGCGCCTCGAGACGGCTGATCTGTAAGAGGGCAGCGGCGACGGCGTGACGAGCGCAAACAGGCGGGCCATCAGGTGGGCTCAGGCCGGCCTCCTGACGAACGCGGTGCTCGTGCTCGTCAAGCTGATCGCGGGGATCGTGGGCAACGCCAACGCGCTCGTTGCCGACGCGGTAGAGTCGTCCGCCGACATTTTTTCGTCATTGATCGTTTGGACGGGATTGAGCATCGCCT
This sequence comes from Gemmatimonadaceae bacterium, assembly GCA_039929505.1. Classification (GTDB taxonomy): domain Bacteria; phylum Gemmatimonadota; class Gemmatimonadetes; order Gemmatimonadales; family Gemmatimonadaceae; genus UBA4720. The sequence goes on along the minus strand of JBDSRC010000103.1, from coordinate 554 downwards.
CCCGCCCCGCTGACGAGAACCATCCCTTCGGTCACGGCAAAGCGGAACCGATCGCCGCGGCGGTGGTCTCGCTGATGCTTCTCGGTGCGGCGATCGGTATTGCGTTGATGGCGCTCCGGGAGATCATGGGACCGCATCAGTCGCCGGCCCCGTTCACGCTTTTCGTCGCTGCCGGGGTGATCCTGATCAAAGCGGCGCTGTACCGCCGAGTGGTGCGCGTCGGCAGGGAGACCGGTAGCACGGCGGTTGTCGCCGACGCGTGGCACCACCGCAGTGACGCGATCAGCTCCGGCGCGGCATTCGTCGGTATCGCGATCGCGCTGGCAGGCGGGCCGGGCTGGGAAGCCGCCGACGACTGGGCGGCGCTCGTCGCGGCGCTCGTGATCACGATCAATGGCGCGCGCACGCTCAGGCCGGCCCTGTCGGGTCTGATGGACGAGGCGCCGGACCGAACGGTGTGGGTAGTCGCGCACGACGCCGCCAGCCGCGTCGAAGGCGTTCGAAGAGTCGAAAAGTTGAACGTGCGCAGCTCGGGAACGGGATACTACGTCGAT
>JBDSRC010000102.1:0-3118 GCA_039929505.1 Gemmatimonadaceae bacterium | reverse complement strand
ATGCTCATCACGCCGACGGCAAAGACGTTGATCATGACGTGCACGAACGAGAACACCTTCGGCACCAGGTTGGTGGTCTGGCCCGACACCTGTTCGTAGACGGCGCGAAGTAGCGTGTGATCACCCGACTTCCACACATCCTTGAGCGCGGGGAACCGCGCGACGAACCGGTCGATCGCCGTCTCCCAGCCCTCGATGTACTGTGGAAGGACAGTGACCAGGTTGCGCGTCTGCTCTATGACCGGGGGAACCAGCAGCGCGAACAGACCGAGCAGCGCTGCACCTGATCCGAACACGGCGAGAAAGAAAGCGAGCTTCGGAGGGACGCGACCGTGCTCGACCAGCAGGTCGCGCACGGAGCCAAGGTAGAGCGAGAGCAGAACGGCAATGAAGACGAGAATGAAAACGTCGGCCGTCGCACCCAGCAGCCATAGCAGCAGGAACGTGATGATGGCACCGGCGAAAATCGGCGCGACCTTGAACCTCCCCACCGCGGCGCTACTCAACTACTGCTTCGTCTCGTCGGACAGCTCTTCCAGCTCGGCGTGCATCTCTTCGCCCGCGCGACCGCCTGAGCCCAGCGCCTTGTTGTCCAGCTGCTTGCCGCTGCCAAGAATTCCCATCTTCTGTTTAAGCGCGATCAGCTGCATGTCGGCCGATGCATTCCCAGCGCCCGCCTCGAGCCGCTTGAAATCGCTCGCCAGCTTGTCGCCCGAAAACTCCTCGTCGATCTCGGCGCTCGCTTTGATCTGTCGCGCGTTGGTCTCGATCTTCTCTTCCATACGCGCAAACGCCTCGAATGCGGATTTCTCCGAGATGTGAGACATCGTCTCGTTGATGCGCTTCTGCGCATCCGCGCGGCGCTGCTTGGCGAGCAGGAGATTCTTCTTGCGGTTCGCCTCTTCGATGTTGTCGTTCAGCGTGCGCAGCGAATCCTTGAGCCGATCGGTCTCGCCCTTGTGCGCCTGCCACGTCAGCTGAAGCTGCTCGCCGCGCGAGATGTGCTCGGTGCGACGCATTAGCGCCTGCTTGGCGAGCTCGTCCTGATTCTGCTGCACCGCAAGCATCGCTCTCCGCTCCCAGTCCTCGGCTTCCTTGAGCTCGGCCTTGGTCTGGTCCTGCAGGCGCTTCTCGTCGGCGATTGCCGCCGCCACCTGCTGCTTCGCCCGAACGAGCTGCGACCGCATGTCGAGAATGATCTGGTTGAGCATCTTCTCGGGCTGCTCGAACTCAGAGATCGCGGCGTTGACGTTGGCGCGGAAAAGTGTCGCTATTCGATCGAAAATATTCATAGTCTTAAAATTAAGTCCCTTTATTACGGCCAAACTGCAACAGAACACGAGGTCAGCTTATAGAGGCACAGTTAACCGCTCAGAGCTTCACGACGTCGTGACAGTACCTGAACACTCAAGGGAAACGTCTGCTGTTCTCTTATCGTAGTACGAGCTGTCACGACTGTTTGCAGCGGAAAGCTGACACCTACGCTTCTGCCAGCTGACCTCGTGTTCTTTTGTATCCCCTGCCACTCTTGATAAACCATCCGCTAACCGTGGATGCCCGACGCGAAGATACTGCTTTTCCCCCTGCATCTCTAGAACAATGTCACGAATCTGACCGCTTTATCTGGTACAGCCGCTCCTTTGCCAGCCGGCGACCGGTCGGCGTCGCCGCCAGGCCTCCGCCGGCCGTCTCTCGGTAACGAACATCCATCTCACGGCCAATCTCCCCCATCACATCGATCACCTCGTCCACCGGAATCGCGAAGGTGATTCCCGCCAGCGCCATCTCGATCCCAGCCAGGGCAATTGCCGAACCCGTTGCGTTCCTGAACACACATGGCAGCTCGACGAGTCCGCCGAGCGGATCACAGACCAGTCCCAACGTTCCCTGCATCGTGAGCGCCACCGCGTGTCCAACCTGCGATGGCGTTCCGCCCAGCATCTCCGTCGCGGCGCCCGCCGCCATTCCCGCCGCGGCACCAGTTTCGGCCTGACACCCTCCCTCTGCCCCGGACAGAGAAGCCCGCTCGGCCACTACCGCTCCGATGAGGCCCGCCGTCGCCAATCCATCTACGACCTTCTCGTCCGGCACTGAGCGCGCCTTCGCGAGCCCGGTCAAGATCGCCGGCAAGACACCCGCCCCACCCGCGGTCGGCGCCGCGACAATCACTCCCATCGCCGCATTGACTTCCTGCACCGCCAGTGCGCGAGTGAGAATATCCCGAAACGGCGTATCCGCCAGCGGTCCGCGCGCGCTCGTGCGCAGCTTTGCCGCATCTCCGCCTACCAGGCCGGAGGCCGAGTAGAGGTCTCCGACAAGTCCTTTCTCGATCGCGCTTCGCATCACCACCAGCGCTCTCATCAGCGCTGCCCTGATGTATTCCGCCGACCGTCCCTGGTCGCGGGACTCCGCCGCCAACGCGACCTGCGCCAGCGATTTCTTTTCCGATTCCGCGTCCCGGATCGCGTCGGCCAATGCTTTGTACATCAGCCACCGCTCACCTTTTCGAGCCGCCGCGTCCAACGCACCCAGTCGAGGGCATCGAGCTCCTCGCCGGCTGCCTTGTCGGGCGCTTCATCGCACTCGATCACCATGAACGCGTCTCCGCCGCGCTCCTTTCTCGACAGCCTTAGAGTCGCAATGTTGATGTCGTGCTCCGCCAGGATGCTGGTGATTCTGGCGATCGAACCCTTCCTATCCTCAGCTACGAGAACGATGGTGTGGAAGTTTCCGGTCACCTCGACGGGGTAGCCGTCTATCTCCTGAACGAGGATGCGGCCCGCGCCCAGGGACGATCCCAGCATCGTGGATTTGACGCCATTGAGCTCGACGTTGATGCGGACGGTATTGGGGTGCGCGGCATCCGCGATCGTCGTCTTCTCGAAGCGGTAGCTAAGGCCCTCCCGCTCTGCGATCTGAAGCGCTTCCCGCAACCGCTCATCGTCGGGCCGGAACCCGAGAAGTCCTCCGACGAGTGCTTTGTCGGTGCCGTGGCCTTCACCGGTGCGCGCGAAAGAGCCGTGCAGCTGCAGGAGTCCAGTCTGGGGGGTGCCGCCAACGAGACAGCGCGCGAGCAGACCGAGCCGGCACGCGCCCGCGGTGTGCGACGAGGAGGGGC
>JBDSRC010000101.1:0-6152 GCA_039929505.1 Gemmatimonadaceae bacterium | reverse complement strand
AGGTGTCCACCGTCTTCGGGCTGATGAAGAGCTTCCCGCCGATCTCCGGCGCGCTGAAGCCGCGGGCGACGTAGCGCAGCACGTTCTGCTCGCGCTCGGTGAGCTTCTCGAACATGGTGCGCTCGTCGGCGTGCTCGGCCTTCCGCTGGATGCGCTGCGCGAGTGCCCGCGCCGCCGACGGCTGCATGTAGATGTCGCCGTGCGCGACGGCGCGCACCGCGTCAATCAGCTCGCGGTCGGCGGCGCTCTTCACCAGATAACCGCTCGCCCCCGCCTCGAGAAGGGGGACGAGGTATGAATCCTCGGCGTGCATGGTGAGTATCAGGACCTTGCCTCGCGTCTGCTTCCCGACCAGCTCCTTCGTAGCCTCGGCGCCATCCATCTCGCCCATCGACAGGTCCATTACGATCACGTCGGGATCCAGGCGCTGCGCCAGGGAGATTGCGTCCTTGCCGTTGGATCCTTCTCCTATCACCTGTATGTCCTTCGCGCTGCCAAGCACGGCCTTGAGGCCCGCGCGCACCACGGCGTGATCGTCGATCAGAACTACCGTTATCATCCCGTCGACGCTCACGCTGCCTCCGTTTCCAGTCTCACTGTCGCGACGACACGGGTGCCGCCATCCCGCCGACTATCAATATGTAGCTCTCCGCCTGCCAATGAGAGGCGCTCGCGCATGCGAGCGAGCACGGAGCTGGTGCGCGCTTCTTGGCCTGAGTCACCGAATCCACGGCCGTCGTCCGACACCTCGAGCTCGACCAAACCTCGCCGCGCCGACAATGAGAGAGTCACGGTGGCGGCGTCGGCGTGCCTCTCTACGTCACGAAGGGCTTCCTGCGCGATCCTGTACAGCGTTGTGCGGAGCCCTGAGGGAATCACTACCCCTGCGATGTCGGTGATCAGCTGGACATCGATGAGCGAGCGCTGGCGAGTCCCGTCGACGAGAGATTCCAGCGCAGCGGGCAAGCCCAGGTCGTCCGCCACGCGAGGGTGCAATGACCTGGAGAGGGTTCTAAGCTCCTCGACTGCCGTGCGCATCAGCTCTCGGGCCTGAATCAGCGGCCCGCTGCCCGCTCCCAACCCGACCTCATTGGCCGCGGCTGCGATCTGGAAGCTCGCCGCGGCCAGAGTCTGCGCTACGGAATCCTGGAGATCGCGCGCGACCTGCGCTCGCTCTCTCTCCTGCGCCGACGCGACATCAGCGCCGAGCTTCCTCATCCGCTCGCGACCTGCCGCGAGATTGTCCAGCATCTCGTTCATCGTGGCGACGAGTTGCGCGAGGTCCGGGTCAGCGACCAGAGATGCGGGAACCCTCTCCGCCAGTCTTCCCTGCGTCACGCGCCTGGCGATGCGGGCGAGATCCTGTACCGGCTTGAGCGCCAGGCGAACGAGGGCGTAATTCACAACAGCGCCAGCCGCGAGCGCGACGAGCACGATCCCAAGACCCTCCCCTCGCGTTGACCCGGCGCTCAACGGAGTCGGCATGGCAACGAGAGCGATCGCCAGGGTGCCCAGGTTGGCGCCGAGCACTTTCCACTGGAGCGGGACACCGAGAATCGCGCGCAGCCAGGAGGGCAGGCTGTTCCCATGTGACTTGTCGGCGGCGAGGGCCGGCGTGAGTGTCGTCGCTTGCGGACTCACGGCGCGATCACTTCACTATGAGGGCCGTCACCATGCCGAACATGCCGTGACTTGACTCGGCGTGCGGCAGGATGTGGCAGTGAAAGGCCCAGGTGCCTGGATTGTTGCAGTTGACGATCACATCCCAGCGCTCGCCCGGAGCCACGTTGAGAGTGTCGCACTTCCATGGAGCGGGCTGCATCCAGCCGTCCTTCGCGATGACGGTCATGTGCATGCCGTGAAGGTGCATCGGATGGATCATCATCCCTTCGTTCATGAAGCGAACTCGGAGCTTCTGCCCCAGTTTTGCCACGATGGGCTCGGTCGCGGGAAAGCTCTTGCCGTTGAAGGTGTACCCGTGCGCGCCATCGTTCATCACCAGGACGTAGTCGATGTCTGCCTTTTCGATCGGCAGCGGATTTTTCGGCTCGATGATGAAAGCGCCAAGCAGACCCAGGCCGACTTGTGCAGCGGCGTTGTGGTGCGAGTGGTACATGTGCGACCCTGGATTGGGCGCTGTGAACTCGTAGGTGAATGTCTGTCCCGGCTTGATCGGGGGCTGAGTGATGAACGGAACGCCGTCCTGATCATTGGGGACCTCCAGGCCGTGAAAATGTACCGCTGTGGACTCGGGCAACTCGTTCTTCACCACGAGGCGCACACGATCGCCCTCGCGCACCCGGATTTGAGGGCCGGGGATCTGCCCGTTATAGGCCCACCCCTCGACCGTTTGTCCTGGCATCGTCTCCCAACGGAGCTTCTTCGCGGTAAGCTCGAAGACCTTCACGCCCTTTTCCATGCGGGGTTCGAGCAGCTGGTTTCCCTTTCCGGCAGTCTTTGCCGGAAACGCCTTTACCCCTGCCTCATGCATCCTGTCCATTTCCTCGCCGGCTGCAGTAGCCGACACCGGGGCCGGATGTGGCGCCATCGTGCCGCCACTGTGATCGGCGTCTTTGACGTTCGCCGGTCGGGCGGCGGAGTCATCGATCCCGCAAGCCGCGGCGACTCCGCCGACCAGCGCGGTAAGTCCTGTCTTCCGGATGAAATCGCGCCGTGAGTTATTCTGCTTGAACAGCGCGGGGGGCGCCGTAGGTACATTGTCTTCGCTCATGAGCCAATCCTCGAGTGGTAGTGGTGCGCTTCAGGAAACTACCACTCGGAGAAGCGTCGCTCTGTCGTCGTTTTGGAGGATTCTTCAGGGCAAAAACGCTACATTGCTCGTAGGGAAACGCCCTACAGCCAATGCCCGAACGCATAACCCACGACATACTCGCCGAGATCGTCGAGATCGCCGCCGATGCGGTGATCTGCATGGACGACCTCCAGCGCATCACTTTCTTCAACAATGGTGCGGAGACGATCTTTGGCTGGACGCCCGAGGAGGTCATCGGGCAGCGCATCGAGATTCTGATTCCCGAGCGGTACCGCGCGAATCACCCGGAGCAGGTCGCCGGCTTTGGGCGCTCCAAGGTCACCGCGCGACGGATGGGCGAGCGGCGTGGAATCGCTGGACTGCGCAAGAACGGTGAGGAGTTTCCCGCCGAGGCTGCCATCTCGCAGGTTCGGCAGGCAGACGGCGTCATTTACGCGGTTGTGCTGCGGGACATCTCCGTGCGGAAGAAATTCGAGAAGCGGCAGGAGTTTCTGGCAGCCGCTGGCGAGAGACTCGCTTCATCATACGAGTCGGGCGAGGTCCTGGAGCACATCGCCGAGCTGGCAGTCCCGGCTCTGGCGGACGGCTGCATCCTCGAAAACCGGGTTGATGACTGCTATCGCGCGGGGGCCGTTGCCCACTCCGACCCGGCGGTAGAAGAGGTTCTGCGCCAGATCACGACATCTGCGGTCAGAAAACCGCAAGCCAGTCATCCCCTGTCGGAGGTTCTGCGCACCCGCGCGCCGGTTCTGCTGCAGACAGGGGCGGCAGCTCGCGTCGTCGAGGCGAGCACGACCCCATCCTATATCGCCGGCATGCGGGCGATGAATCCGCGGGCTGCGCTTTTTCTGCCGCTGGTGGCCAGGGGTCAGCTCATCGGCGTGCTCAGCCTGTTCCGCTCCAACCGGGAGTTCGACCGAGATGATCTCGGATTCGCGGAAGACCTGGCGCGGCTGGCTGCTCTCGCGCTCGACAATTCGCGACTGCTCGATGCTGTGCGCGGGAGCCTGCGTGCCCGGGAGGAAATAGTCGGGGTAGTCTCGCACGATCTCCGCAATCCGGTTGCGGCGATCAAGATGTTGAGCCGCGCGCTTCTCAATGCCGCTAATAATGGATCGCCGTTGAGCACCGAAAACGTTTCGCTGATCGCGGAAGCGGCGAATCAGATGGACGCGCTCATTGCGGATCTCCTCGACGTAACGAGGCTCGATGCCGGAAAACTGGCAATCGCGCCGGTACTCGCGGACCCGTCGGCACTTCTGACCGAGGCGCTCCGCACACTGCAGCCGCTCGTCAACGAAAAGAAAATCGCCCTCGATGTTCAGATTGAAGTGGGACTGCCCAAAGTCGTGGCGGACACCGAGCGCATCCAGCAGGCGTTGTCCAACCTCGTCGGAAACGCGATCAAGTTCACGCCTCCCGGCGGAAAGATCGTCATTACGGTGAGGGACGACGGGGGTGACGTCACGGTCTCAGTCGCCGATACCGGTATCGGAATACCGGAGGATCAGCTTCCCAGGGTCTTCGACCGCCACTGGCAGTCGACCCGCACCAACAGGCAGGGCGCGGGGCTCGGGCTTGCCATCGCCAAAGGGATAATCGAAGCCCATGGCGGACGCATCGGGATCGAGAGCACAGCGGGTGAAGGGACTATCGCCCAGTTTACTCTGCCCGCGGCCAGCGCGAGCGTGAAGGTCGACCCCGCTCAGGTGTAGACGGTCTCGTGCGGTTTCGTTCCCCGCGCTATTCTGAACGCCCAGAATGCCAGCGCGCCGGAAATAACGGCGGCAACCAGTGAAAGTGAAAGCGGCACCGACCAGGCTCCGATGTGCATCGGCAGGCCCAGCGCGAAGCGCCAGACGTGCGTGAGCGCCACGATCGCAAATACCGCTGCTGACACGCTGCAATAGCTTCTGATGCTCATATCCCCTCCACTCCTCGTGAATCCGCTGTTTGGGGAGGCTTCACCTTCGCCTCCCGGCCGTGTGCATCGCCGACGGCGATACGAAAAAGGGTATGCCTGAAGGCAACTGGATCGGTATCCGTCAGCGCACCCGGAACGATCTCCGCCACGAGCTTTGCCGCATTCGCCCACAGCTCCTCGGCTCGCGGGCTCCCCACTGGAGGCAACGTCCAGAAGCTCCCGTGAATCACGACGCTTCGCCACTCAAAAAGTCCGTCAATTTCGTCTATCTCGAACGCCACCCACTGATTGTGCTTCAGGGTGGAGATCTTTTCGCCCTCGGATGTTCGCCCGTAGAGCCAGCCGTGGTCGTAGATGTAGTTGATCGGCTGGATATCCACCCGGTCGTGGATGGAAAATGCGATGCGACCAACCCTGTTTCGCTGGAGGATCTGCTCGATCTCCGCCTGGGAGAGCTCGCGTATCTGAACATCACCCGGCTGCGCCGTCGGGACCGAAGCTCCCTTCGCAGCGCTTTCCCTGTGCATTTCGCTTTGATGTGACATAGTCATACGGGCTGGTGTAGTTCGGTCGGTGCTTCGGCGGCGCGGTCGGGCTGCGCCGCGGCCGAAGCCGGGTGAAATACGAGCAGGGAAGTCGGTGATGTTCGAGTGACTTCGTCGGCAACGCTTCCGAACACGAATCTGCCCACGCCGCCGGCTCCGCTGGTCGCCAACGCGATGAGGTCCGCGCGAGCACGGAACGCGTAGTCGAGGATGGCGCTGGGGACGTGTTCGCTCAGTACCACATCTTTGCTGACGTACAGCCCCTGTTCCGTCAGGTAGCTCGCGGCCCGGGCAAGGCAGGAGTTCGCCACTGCGATATCCTCGTCCCACCACGGCAACCCCGGCTGCATTATCTGGTTCTGGGAATACGTCAGCGGGGTCAGAACCTGAAGAAGGCTGACCGTCGCATTCAGCCGCGATGCCAGCGCCGCGACCTGCGGAAGTATCCGCTCCGCGAGAGCTGACCCATCCAGCGGCACGACGATTCGATTGAAGGTCTGGTTCGGGTTGCCGTCCTCCGATGCCACCGGTCGCTTCACGACCAGAACCGGGACGTCAGCGTGGCGGATCAGATAGTCGGTCACGCTTCCTATGATGAGTCGATCAAAGCCGCCGCGGGCATGACTGGACATTACTATCAGATCCACCTCGAACTGCTTTGCGTAGTCGCGGAGTGTGGAGGTTACGACGCCGTTCTCCAGGTCCGTGACGACCCGAACCCCTCCGATCACACGGCACTCCGTTCCGAGCGCTTCCAGCTTGTGCAGGCGCGCCAGGCGACCCTCGGCAAGCGTGTGCTGCGTCGCGGCGTATGCCGCCGGGCTCGAAATCGCTTCGGCTGCGCCGGGTGCGTTCTCGACGCGGACGAGTCGTAGCTCGGCATCGAAGCGCTGGGCCAGCCGCACGGCCA
>JBDSRC010000100.1:0-4564 GCA_039929505.1 Gemmatimonadaceae bacterium | reverse complement strand
CCGCCACCGGGGATCGAGCCGGATCTCGATGGTGACCACATGCTCATCAACATTGGTCCGCAGCACCCGGCGACTCACGGCGTGCTGCGGCTCGTGCTCGAGCTCGACGGCGAGACCGTCGTTCGCTGCATTCCGCACATCGGCTACCTGCACTGCGGGTTCGAGAAGATCGGTGAGTACCGCCAATACAACCAGATCATCTGCTGGACCGATCGCGAAGACTACCTGAACTCACTCGGTAACAACGTCGCGTTCGCGCTCGGAGCGGAGCGGCTGTTCGGCATCGAGATCACCGAGCGCTGCAAGGTTCTGCGAGTGATTGCCGCCGAGCTGTCGCGCATCATGTCGCATCTCGTGTGGCTTGGAACGTTCTGCATCGATATCGGCGCATTCACGCCGTTTCTGTGGGCATTTCAGCGGCGTGAGGAGATATACCGGCTCGTCGAGAAGTGGGTCGGAGCGCGTCTCACCACGTCCGCAACGCGGGTTGGCGGGATGGCGGCCGACATTCCGTCCGGATGGATGGATGGCCTGCGCCGCTTCAATCAGACATTCCCACAGACGCTCGACGAGATCGATCGCGTCCTGACCAGGAACGCGATCTGGGTCGGCCGCACGGTCGGGCTCGGAGTGATGAACCCCACCGAAGCGGTGAACTGGGGACTCTCCGGTCCAATGCTGCGCGCGTCGGGCGTTGCCTACGATGTGCGAAAGGATTTCCCGTATCTGGATTACGAGACCTACGATTTCGATGTCCCCGTCGGAACGAGCGGCGATGTATACGACCGCTACCTGGTGCGCTTCGAAGAGATGCGGCAGTCCGTGCGAATTCTCATTCAGGCCGCCGAGAGACTTCCGGATGGACCAGTCAACATCGACGATCCGCGGGTGATTCTCCCGCCCAAGTCGAAGGCGACCAGCGAGATGGAGTCGATGATCCACCACTTCAAGGTCGTGATGGAAGGTCCGCGTCCCCCAATCGGCGAGTCGTACGTAGCGGTCGAGAGCCCCAAGGGAGAGAAGGGCTACTATATGGTCTCCGACGGAACGTCGAAGCCGGTGCGTTGGCGGATCCGTCCGCCATCGTTCGTGAATCTCGCGGCAATCCCGAAAATGGTGGAGGGTCACCTCCTTTCCGACGTGATCGCTATCAACGCCAGTATCGACATCGTCATGGGAGAGATCGACCGTTGATGCCGCCGGCGCCCGAGACAATGGGCGGACTCGAATCACCAGACTACGCCTCGCACGACGGCTCCGCGCACGCCCCGTATGAGCCGGTGTTCGTCGCCGGCAGCGCGTCGCGTCGCGAGCTCGACGAGCTCATTCCGCGGTATCCCCAGAAGATGGCGGCACTCCTCCCCGCACTCTGGATCGTGCAGCGTGAGAGAGGATGGGTGAGCAACGAGGGAATGGCGGAGGTCGCCACGCTGCTCGACCTGACCCCCGCTTACGTGAAAGGCGTGGTCACGTTCTACACGATGTACCACCAGCACCCGGTCGGGAAATACTTCATTCAGGTCTGCACTACGTCGCCGTGTGGCATCTGCGGGGCGGAAGCCGTCGCGAAGGCGTTCCTTCGCCACACCAACACCGGCGAGCTTGGTGTCACGTCAGACGACGGCAGGTTCACCGTGATTGAAGTCGAATGTCTCGGCGCCTGCGGTTTCGCGACGCCGGTAATGATCAACGAAGAGTTCATCGAATCAGTCACTCCGGAAAAAGTGCCGGAAATCCTCGCCGCGCTGAAATAATGGGTTATCCTCACCAGCCGCACCAAAGAGAAACGACGGTCCTGTCCCGCTACTTCGGCGACGCCGAGGCGCGGACGCTCGCGGGGTGGAAGAACCGCGGCGGCTATCAGGCGCTCGAGAAGGCGCTTGCGATGGCGCCCGCGGATATCGTGAACGTCGTGAAGGAGTCTGGCCTGAGGGGCCGCGGCGGTGCCGGATTTCCAACCGGCATGAAGTGGTCGTTTATGAAACCGGGCGACGGCAAGCCGCACTATCTCTGCTGCAACGCGGACGAGTCCGAGCCGGGCACCTTCAAGGACCGCGAGCTGATGCGCTGGACGCCGCACGCGCTCGTCGAGGGCTGCGCGATCGGCGCGTACGCCATTGGAGCCGAGACTGCCTACATCTACATCCGCGGCGAGTTCACCGAGCCGCTGCACTGGATGAACGAGGCGGTCAAGGAAGCGTACGCGGCTGGCATCATCGGCAAGAACGCGATGGGAACCGGGAAACGAATCGACGTCCACGTCCACAAGGGCGCGGGCGCGTACATCTGCGGCGAAGAAACCGCGCTGATGAACTCGCTGGAGGGACGCCGCGGAAACCCGCGCATCAAGCCCCCGTTCCCGGCGGTGTCCGGCGTGTTCGGAATGCCGACGACAATCAATAACGTCGAGACGCTCATCGCGGCCATTCCGATCCTGATGAATGGCGCCGATTGGTACAAGAAGATGTCACTCTCCAATCCGAAGAGCACCGGCACCAAGCTCTACTCGGTGTGCGGAAACATAGAGCGTCCCGGCACCTACGAGGTCGTGATGGGATTCCCGTTCCGCGACTTCCTCTACGATGTCTGCGGCGGCCCGTTGCCCGGACGGAAGTTCAAGGCGGTCATCCCGGGAGGCGTCTCCGTACCCATCCAAACGATGGAAGAAGCGGAAGCAACGCTCATGGACTATGAGGGTTTCGTCGCCCAGGGCTCGATGCTCGGCTCCGGTGGGGTGATCCTGATCGACGATGCGCAGTCTATGGTCACCGTAATCGCGCGAATCGCCCGCTTCTTCGCGCACGAGAGCTGCGCGCAGTGCACGCAGTGCCGTGAGGGCACGGCGTGGACCACGAAGATTCTGGAGAGGATCCGCGATGGCCAGGGAACCACAGAGGATCTGGATACACTGCTCGATATCGCCGAGCAGATGACGGGGAAGACCATCTGCGTGCTGAGTGATTCGTGCGCGACACCCGTCGTCTCGGGAATCAAGAAGTTCGGCCGTGAGTTCGAGGCATTGATTCAGGGCCGCGCCTATGTCTCCGTGATGGAGGCGGTCGCCTGATGTCGGAGAAGAAGATGATCACTCTGTCCATCGAAGGGCGCCCGGTGAGCGTGCCCGAGGGCACGACCATCCTCGAGGCGGCGAAGCAGGTGGGCGTGCTTATTCCGCACTACTGCTATCATCCCGGCCTTCCGGTCGCGGGCGTCTGTCGCATGTGCCTGGTGGATGTCGAGAAGGCGCCGAAGCTCGCGCCTTCGTGCGCAACGACGGTGGCGGAAGGGCAGGTGGTGCACGTTTACAACGAGAAGTCACTCGAAGCGCGGAAGGGCGTGCTCGAGATGCTCTTGATCAACCACCCGCTCGACTGTCCGATCTGCGACCAGTCCGGCGAGTGTGAGCTACAGGACTACACCTACCAGGAAGGACGCGACGATTCGCGCTACCGTGAGCCGAAGCGCTTCAACCCGGCTGAGGATTTCGGGGGCGACGTCGTCTACGTTCCAAACCGCTGCATTCTGTGTACACGCTGCGTACGCTTCATGGACGATGTCGCGCAGGATCCGGTTCTCAATGTCAGCGAGCGCGGCGATCGCGCCGTGATCGGAAAGTTCGACGGCAAGGATCTGACGCACCCGTGGGCCGCCAATGTCGTCGATCTCTGCCCGGTCGGCGCCCTCTTGTCCAAGGATTTCCTGAACAAGGCGCGCGCGTGGGAGCTTGATCGCACTGCCTCGATCTGTCCGAACTGCACGCAGGGCTGCAACGTGATGATGGAGACGCGCGAGAACCAGGTCGTGCGCATGCGGCCGCGTGCCAACGAGTACGTGAACGCATTCTTCATGTGCGACTGGGGCCGTCTCAATTATCGATGGATGAATGAGAGGAAGCGCGTCGAGCGGCCGATGACACGGCAGGCGGGTGGCTTGAGTCCCAAGAGCTGGGAGGGGGCGATTGCGGCCGCCGCGGCGATCCTCAAGGGCAAGCGGGTGTTTGTCGCGGCGTCGCCGATGCTGTCGAACGAAGCGCTCTTCCTCCTCACCCAGCTGATGGCGAGCGGTACCTTCCGCGTCGCCGAGGGAGACGAAGCGCCGCTGCCTGGAATCGAAGACCTGGCACTCCGCCGTGAGCGAGCCGCCAATGTTCATGGCGCCGAGGCGCTCGGGTTTACGAAGACGCGCGACCTGCTCAGCGGCCTCGGGCAGGGCGATGTGCTAGTCGTGGCTGGCGAAGATCTCGCGGGGATCGATCCGAGTGCGCTGAGCAAGGCGAGCGAGATAGTCGTGATCGGCTCCGTTCTGCCGTCAGGCGTAACCAAACCTGCCGTCGTTTTGCCGATCGCGAACTTCGCCGAGGAGGAGGGTACGGTTACCAACCTCCGCGGCCGCGTGCAACGCTTCACGCAGGCGAGGCAGGCTCCAGGTGAGGCTCGCCCCAGCTGGCTCGTGCTCGGCGATCTGCTCGGAGCGATGGGGAAGCAGTCGAGCTTCTTCCTGCCTTCCGACGTCTTCGCCCGTCTAGCGTCGAGCCACAAATCATTCGCCGGCTTGAGCTACGACA
>JBDSRC010000099.1:0-4760 GCA_039929505.1 Gemmatimonadaceae bacterium | reverse complement strand
TGAAGCTTGGCGAGGCGAACCTGTTTGGGGACGCCCTCTATGCAGCCGGGGAATGGAAAAAGGGCGCACAGTTTCGGGATATCTATTCGGCGCGCTTCGCCGATTATCAGTTTCTCGGACGGCCGTATCAGCTCAATGTGCAGGGCGGCCTGCGCGAACTCGGCAGCGATTGGGACACCGAGCTGAGCCACCCGTTCCTCACCGATCTTCAGCGACTGTCGTGGCGGACCACAGCCGGAAACGCCGAGGGCTATTACTACTTCCGGCGTCCGAATGCGCCATCGGTCGGACTTTTGGTCGGACGGTCGTACAGCGATATCGGAGGTGTAATCCGTGTCGGCCCGCCTCTCGGCCGCCTCGCGCTAGTTGGGGGCTCGCTCTCATTCGAGGACGAGGATCCGGCCGGACTTCCGACCATGGTCACCGATTCCGGTCTCTTTCAGGACACGAGCACGGTGCTGATCGGTCGCTATACCAAGCACCAAACGGCGCGCATCAACGCGTTGTGGGGACTGCGAAATGTCCGCTTCCTTCGCGCGAGCGGATTTGACGCGCTGGAAGGCGCGCAGGATCTCCGCACGGGGGCCCAGATCGCGACGCTGGTTGGAAAAGGCGTGACTTTCCTGCGCGGAAGGGAGAACGACTGGTTCGCGTCCTCAGCCATGTTCTTCGGAGTCGGTGGCCAACGGTTTTACTCCGCGATCGACGTTTCGGGTGAAGGCAGACGCGGCGAAGATGGTGTCTGGGACGGGATACTCGCGCACGGACGAGGGGCGCTCTACATCAAGCCCGCTGACCGACACACTGTAGTTACCGACCTCACCTGGAGCGGCGGCTGGCGGCAGCGCATTCCGTTTCAGCTCACGTTTGCCGACCGCGAGGGCGGCCTGCGCGGATTCAGGAAAGCTGATGTCGGGGGAGCGCGGCGTCTCGTCGCACGCGCCGAAGACCGCTTTCTGCTGGGGCGGTACAAGGCAGTCGCCAGCTTCGGAGTTGCCGGATTCGCCGAGGCCGGAAAGCTGTGGGCGGGTGACTCTCCCTTCGGAGTCGATACTCCGCTCAGCGCTTCAGTCGGCTTCAGCGTGCTTGGTGCGGCACCGCCCCAGTCACGCCGAATGTGGCGGCTGGATTTCGCTTTTCCGGTCAAGGGCGAATCGCGCGGCAGAGTTGAGGTCCGCCTGACGTCGCTCGACCTTACCCGCACGTTCCGGGTCGAGCCGCGGGACATCTATAACAGCAGGGAGAGGTCGGTGCCTTCCAACGTCTTCAACTGGCCGTAGAGCCAGGCATACCACGGTCGAGTACTGACTCGTCCAGGCAGGAACAACTGACAAGCTGCCCGCTGAATGCTGTCCGCCACCAGCCCAACTACGTCGGGACAACACCGGCGACAGCAGTTCCTGAAAGGCCTCACCCGAAAAGTCTGTGTCGTAGGCAGCTGACAGCGGGCGGCATTCAGCGGGCGGCGCAGCAGGTAGCGGGTAGTGCTGTTTTTAGGTGAGCCTCAGCCGGCACGCGGGCGCTAGCGGCTCGCCCCGGGTACGAACTCCCACCTTCCGCTAACATGGGCTGAGATCGGAAGGTCCCGCGGGCTGATCGCGGTCCCTCCCGATGCCATCACCACCGGGGCAGGCATCGCATAGTCGTAATCGGATCGCATCATTTGTGGCCCGCCGGAGCTGAGCGAGATCAGCCGGCCGAGCGATCCTCCCGCGGCGCGGGCAATCGCTTCGGCGTCGCTGCGTGCTTGTCGCACTGCGTCGGCAAGCGCCGAGCGGCGCGCGTCGTTGCTGGTGGCGGAGACGAACTGCAACCCCGCAATTGCCGTTGCTCCTCCCGCCAGAGCAGCATCGATCACCTTCCCGATGTCGTCGAGCTTGCGAATCTCCGCGCGAATGCTGTTGCGCGCCACGAAACCGGCCGGCGCACGGGGATTGTCGCGCGACATCTCGTAATTCTGGTCGACGGAGTAGCCCATCGTCGTCAGCTCGGCCGGTGCCAGGCCCACCGAACGCAGAGCTCTGAGGGTGGACTCGAGCCTTGTCGCGTTATCCGCCGCCGCCTGCGCCGCTGTTGGCGCGCGGGTCGTGACGCTGATGATCAACGACGCGGATGTCGGAGCCGCCTTGGCCTCGCCCCTTCCACTGGCGACGATCTCCGGGCCCGTCAAAGGAACCGGCGATCCCGCCTGGCCACCCGAAACCCCTGCCAATCCCACTGTTACCAGACCAACCAGCGTCAACGTCCTCAGCATTTTGGCCCCTCCTGCTAGTGAGCGTGAGCCTTGACCGGCACTTCCCGCATCATCTTCCGAATTGGAATGATCAGCAGTGCCAGAACGATTGCCGCGATGACCAGCGAAAGCGTCGTCCGCTCAAAGAGTGCAGGCATCTGTTCCAGTTTCTCAGGATCGACGTGACCGCCGACCAGTCCGCCGATCAGACTGCCCAACCCGGACGCGGTGAACCAGATGCCCATCATCTGCCCGACGTATTGGCGTGGGGCAAGCTTCGTCATCGACGATAGTCCCACCGGCGACAGGCAAAGCTCGCCCACGGTCTGGAAGAAGTAGCTCCCGACCAGCCACCACGGCGAGACCAGAGCTCCTGCGCCGCCAGACACTACCGCGCGGGCAGCGAAGATCATAAGGAAGAAGCCGATCGCCGCCGTCCCGAGGCCAAGAGAGAATTTGCCGGGGCTCGAAAAATCCTTGTTGCGCCGGCCCAGTGCGATCCAGATGCCGGCGAATACAGGGGCGAGGAGAATTACGAAAAACGAGTTGACCGACTGAAACCAGGTCGTCGGCACCTCGAATCCACCGATATTACGATCGGTGAAATCCCGGGCAAAAAGATTGAGCGAAGTGGGGGCCTGCTCGAACGCGCCCCAGAACACGACCGCGAAGACAAAGAGCACGAAGATGACAGCGATGCGCTTCCTCTCATCGGAGGAGAGGCCACCCGCGACAAAGACGTAGAGGAAAAAGAGGACCACCATGGCGAGCGTCACGTACACCATCGATTGACCGATCGCCTGCGCATCCAGCGTGAGCGCACCCACCGTCGTGAGGATGAAAACGAGCGCGATGACTCCGATGCCCCCGGCAAGGGTCAGCTTGACCGTGCGCTCCCGGCGCGCCTGCGCCACGGGGTCGGCGAGCCGCGTGGGCGACGTGCCGAGGCCCCGAAGGGTGCTGCCCCGCCTCAGGGCGAAAAACACGAGACCGAGAAACATTCCGAAGCCCGCGGCGCCGAAGCCCCAGTGCCAGCCAACTTTCTCGCCGAGCACACCGGTAATCAGCTGACCGGCGAAGGCACCGATGTTGATGCCCATGTAGAAGATCGAAAATCCGGCATCGCGGCGTGAGCCGCCCTCGGGATAAAGATCGCCGACGATCGCGGAAATGTTCGGCTTGAGGAGCCCGGTGCCCATGACGATGAGCACGAGACCCATGAAAAACGGAACCTTCCCGCCTCCGGGATCTGCCAGACCCGAAAGACCGATCGAGAGATGCCCGGCCGTGATGAGGCATGCACCGATGAAAATGGCACGCTGGAGACCGAGGAGCCGGTCGGCGACCCAGCCGCCGGGGAGTGACGCGAGATAGACACTGAACCCGTAGATGCCGACGATCGCCGAAGCCTGGCCGCGGTCGAATCCCCATCCGCCGTCGGCAAGCGCTGCCGCCATGAACAACACCAGCAACGGACGAAGCCCGTAATAGGAGAACCTCTCCCACATCTCGGTGAAGAAGAGAGTGGAGAGGCCAACGGGATGTCCGAAGAAAGTTCCTCCGCCCTGCATCCCGGGCGGTGGCTCGTCGTGCGTCACGGTCCCGGCGGAAGGCTGATTAAAGACGTTCTTCTCTATGGCCATGATCGGAGGTGTTAAGGTCGGAACAGCGCCTGCGTCGCAAAATCAAAGCAAAGGGCGTGCTGGACGAGCATCCGCCGCTTAGTGGACCGCGGCGAGGGGAAGATACCGTTCAGGTGGATGAACGCCACCAGCCTGCTGCTGTTCCTCCCACGTGATGGTCGTGGGCGGCTGCTTGATGCATGCGACCATGTGACCGGGCGCCTTCTCCTCCAGTGGAGGAACGATGCGCGCGCAAGCCTCATCCTTCGCCGGGTGGTGACACCGCGGGTGAAAAACGCAGCCCGACGGCGGATTTGCGGGCGATGGCACATCGCCCTGGAGCAGGATGCGCTCCTTGCGCGCCTTCGGATCGGCGACGGGAACGGCTGAAAGCAGCGCCTGGGTGTAGGGCATCAGCGGCTCGCGATAAAGATCCTCCGCTGTCGCGAGCTCGACGACCTTGCCCAGATACATGACGGCGACGCGGTCGGCGATGTGCTCGACCACCGAGAGGTCGTGGGCGATGAACATGTAGGTAAGGCCGCGCTCGCGCTGCAAATCGCGCAGCAGGTTGATCACCTGTGCCTGCACCGAGACGTCGAGGGCCGAGACCGGCTCGTCGCAAACGATGAACTTGGGCTCCACCGATAGCGCCCGCGCAATACCAATGCGCTGCCGCTGTCCACCGGAGAACTCGTGCGGGTACCGCGTCGCGTATTCGCGTCGCAATCCCACTTCCTCGAGCAGCTGTCTCACCCGGTCGTCCGCCGCTTTCCCTTCAGCGAGTCGATGAATGGTGAGGCCTTCACGAATCATCGCTCCGATCGTCATGCGCGGATTGAGCGATGACACCGGATCCTGAAAGATGATCTGCATCTCCCGACGCAACGCGCGCAGCTCGGCGG
>JBDSRC010000098.1:0-4817 GCA_039929505.1 Gemmatimonadaceae bacterium | reverse complement strand
GAGCGGCAGCACAATTTCTTTCGTGAAGGTGCATTCACCGGCGTCATCGGCGCGACAGCGATAGCTCTCTGGTTCCTCATCGTCGATGTCATCGCCGGCCAGGCGTTCTATACACCGGAATTCCTCGGGCGGGGCCTGGTAAGTGTGCTCGGCAAGAACATGATGGGCGATACGGCGTTGACCCACATCGCCGCCTATACGGTGTTTCACTACGCAGCGTTCGTGCTCGTCGGAATCCTGCTGACGGTCATCGTGCACCAGGCGGAGCGAACGCCGGCGATTCTGGCCGGGGCGCTCGTAGCTTTCGTGATGATGACGATGGGCTTCTACATGGTCGCTGCCGCATTCTCCGAATCGGCACTCGGCAAACTTGCGTGGCCGCAGATATTTATCGCGAATCTGCTCGCCGCGGGACTCATGATGACCTATCTCTGGCGAAGCCATCCCCGCCTCGGCGGACAGCTCCGTCAGTCGCTCGAAGGGACTGACCCCGACAGCTAGGCCACGCCGTACGCTTCCCGCCCGGACTGAACCGGTCCCTCGCCCCCATGCTTTGGTCCCCATCTGCATTCTGCAGCCTCAGCCGTATGTAGGGATTTCCCTCATACTGTCGGGGGCGTTCCCCGAACGAACTTCCACCAATCTCTGACAGGTAATCCATCGGCTCCAAGGCATTGTTCTCTCAGTACTCATCATCCAGTTCTGGGACAAATACGATGCATCTCAGCAATCTCGCGACGGACACACGACAACTTCCCGTCATCATTCAGGGCGGTATGGGTGTTGGCGTGTCCAACTGGACACTCGCCCGCGCAGTGTCGCTCTCCGGCCAGCTCGGCGTTGTCTCGGGGACCGGCATGGACACCGTTCTCGTGCGACGCCTTCAGGACGGGGATCCGGACGGTCACATGCGCCGCGCGATGGATCATTTTCCGATTCCTGGCGTCAGCGAGCATGTGCTGCATCGCTACTTCCTTCCCGGCGGTCGTGCTCCAGGTGCGCCGTACAAGGCGCTCCCGCTCTACAAGCAGAACGTGAGCGTCGCGCGCGAGCAGGTCACCATCCTCGCGAACTTCGTCGAGGTCTGGTTGGCCATGGAAGGCCACGACAATCCCGTTGGAATCAATCTGCTGACGAAGGTCCAGATGCCGAGTCTTGCGTCACTGTATGGCGCAATGCTGGCCGGAGTGGACTACGTGCTGATGGGGGCGGGCATTCCGCGTGAGATTCCCGGTGCGCTCGACGCTCTCGCCGAGCATCGTCCCGCCCGGATCAGGCTCGACGTGGACGGCGCGAGCAGCGCCGACCCCTGCTACCTCGATTTTGATCCCGCCGTTCAGTGGCCTGATCATGGTGCACCGCTCAAGCGTCCCCGCTTTCTTCCGATCATCTCGGCCAGCTCGCTCGCGACGACACTTGCGCGAAAAGCGACGGGGCGAGTGGACGGATTCGTCGTCGAAGGCCCGACCGCCGGAGGCCACAACGCACCTCCGCGTGGCGAGCCCCGCTTCACTGACGACGGCGAGCCGGTCTATGGCGAGCGTGATGTGGTGGATCTCGGGAAGATGCGCGACCTCGGTCTTCCGTTCTGGCTGGCAGGCGGAACTGGTTCGCCCGAAGCAGTCGAAGCCGCACTTGCCGCCGGCGCCGCCGGCGTTCAGGTAGGAACCCTGTTCGCGTACTGCGACGAATCGGGATTAACGCATGAGATCAGGGCTCGTGTGCTCGCCGCCGTATCGGCCGGCAAAGTGCGCGTCCGCACCGATCCCCGTGCTTCGTCGACCGGTTACCCGTTCAAGGTCGTCGAGGTTGATGGGATGCCAAGCCAGAACGACACGCGCGAGCGCGTATGCGATATCGGCTATCTGCGGAACACGTACCGTGATGCGGGCGGCAAGCTCGGTTACCGCTGCTCGGCAGAACCCGTGGATGCGTATGTGAAGAAAGGCGGCGCTGTCGCAGACACTGTAGGCCGCCGCTGTCTGTGCAACGGGCTTCTCTCTAACATCGGGCTGCCGCAGCTGCGCGACGAGGGAGCCGAGCTTCCGCTCGTCACGAGCGGCGACGATCTCATTTCTCTAGGCAGCTTCCTCGCCGGCAGAAGCGGATATTCAGCCGCCGATGTGATCGCTCACCTTCTTGCCGGGACCAGCGCGACGGCCGCATGAGCAAAGTGCCTCGCCGCGCTGGCCAGCCCGTACGCCCCGGTTGAGACCAGAAAAGCGACTGGAAAAAGCAGCAGGATCTGCGGGTCGAAAAATGAGGCACCGAGGAACACTGAAACTGCAGCAATTGCGGCGGCGGTTATCGCAGAGCGTGCCCCCTTGCCTGAGACAAGCCTTCTGGTGGCCCACGCACTGGCGGGTATTGCGAAACCGCCGGCGAGGATAAGAAGGGCGCCCGCGTTCACGAGGAACGCCGATCCCTGATAGACCAAATCGCGAGGGGATAATCCCCACCAGCCCCGAACTCCACCCTCGAGAACGGCGACTATTGAATAAGCCGGAATCAAACCGAATAGATAAACGGCGAGGAGTGTCAGTCCCCTCGTGAGCACACTACTCAACTAGAAGTCCGCCCGAGCAGCGGCGCCGAACGGCCACCGCCTGGTGGTCCGCGACCACAGCAGAAATGCGACGCCACCCAGGGCCAGTACGCCGACTCCGAACAGAATGACCCTGTACTGAGTAGTGGCGAAGACGAATATCCATCCGAGCAGCGCTACCAAAGCCGGAAGCGGGTAGAGCCACATGCGGTAAGGTCGCGGCATGTCCGGCGCATGTCGACGCAGCAGCATCAAGCCGAAGGTCTGTCCCATGAACTGCACCAGGATGCGAGTTACGATGAGCGCATCAATCACCGTACCGAGCGAGAAGAACCCTGCTACGATCGAGATCGCGCCGAGCACTAGCAGAGAGACGTACGGGAAGCCCTTGGTCGGGTGCAGCCGGCCGAACGCCCGGAAGAAGTATCCGCTCTGCGCGGCGGCGAACGGAATACGCGAATACCCGAGCAACAGCGCGAACACCGACCCGAACGCGGTCCACAATATCATCAGCGTGAAAAACGTCGCCACTGGTCCGCCGTAGACCTTCTCCATGAAGGTCGAGACGATGAAGTTCGACTCTGGGTGCGCGGACGCGGGCACGAACTCCCGCCACGGCACGACGCCGATAATCGACAGGTTGATGCCGATGTAGATGATGGCGACCGCGACGGTGCTGATCAGAATAGACCGTGGTATGACGCGCCCGGGGTCGCGCACCTCGTCGCCGATGTAGCAGACATCGTAATACCCGAGATAGTCGTAGATCCCGATGCGCGAGGCCGCGCCGAGGCCGAGAAAAAAACCCAGCGAGAAATTGAACGCCCCGGGCGGGAAGTCAAAGGCAATGTCCGCGTCGAAGTGGGCGGCGCCGGTGACCATCACCGCGAACACCGTGATCAGCGTGCCGACCCATAGCGAGACCGTGATTTTGGCGATCGAATCGATGCGGCGGTACAAGAGAGCGATGTTGATCAGTCCCACTACGGTCACCAGCGCGATCACACCGGGGCGCGTGAGATCCTTCCAGATGTAGCTCGCGTACTGGGCGAAGCCGATGTAGCCGGAGGCGATTTCCAGCGGGCCGCTCAGCACGAATTGCCAGACGAACAAAAACGCCATCAGTCGTCCGTATCGCTCGCGGCCAAATGCCTCGCGCAGATATTGAAACGATCCACCGGAGCCGGGCATCGCCGCGCCCAGTTCGCTCCATATCATCCCGTCGCAGATCACGATCACCAGCGCCACGATCCATCCCAGCATCGCCTGCGGGCCGCCCAGCGCCGTCATGAGCAGCGGGATCGTGATGAACGGTCCCGCGCCGAGCATGTTGGTCATGTTCAGCGCCGTCGCGGGCAGGAGACTGAATCTGCGAACGAGGTGTGGTTGCTCGATCGGCGTCGCGGTGTCGCCCGGCGGAGTCATCGGTGCGCTCATTCGCGTTTCAGGACGGTTGCGCTAACGACAGTGAGACAGAAAAGCGGAGCGCTTGACAACCTGCACCGCGCCTCGTCCATTCGCTAGATGCCATTCATGATGCCTCCCGCACGGGACCTGCTCGACCGCGTAATCCCTTGAACAAAAGCCAGGCACTCAGCGCGATGTAGAACAGCGCCATTGGCATGTCGAACAACCACACGTTGACGACGTTGGAAAAGGAAGGCCTCGCGATGTAGGCCACCGCACAGAGCAGGCACCATCCGGACGAGACGATGCCGAAGATGGCCAGCGCGGCGGGGATGTAGCGTGACCTGAGCCATAGCCATCCAAACAACGTCGACGACAACGCCCAGAATACGAGCCCGACGTAGTACTGGTCCCATGCTGCCGCGGAGTTGAGCCCGACCATGACCTGTAGCTGTTCGGTCCCGAGACTTTGGAGCAATGTCGGATCGGTAGCGAAGCGCACGACCTCCAGAAAACTGAGGGCCATCATCACCGCCGTCACCGCATATATCAGCTTCGAGACACCCGCCAGCAACGCCAGGTATCGATTGACCGGGCTGAGCACGACGTACAGCGCCGACAGGAGTATGATAAACCCGGCGCAGTAAACGAGGTCGAAGACCACGCTGAGACGAAACAGCGATTCTGCTGCGGCGATAATCCGCACTTTCCCGGCGGGGTCCGCGCTTGCCATGAGTGGCCCGCGCACGCCAAAGTTCGCGTAGGCCAGGAACGCGATGGAGACCGGGAAAGCAACCGCCGCGACTTTTGCCGCGGTGCGTTGCGCGCCGGTTACGACATTCCCCTCGTCTGCCATCTGGCTCCC
>JBDSRC010000097.1:0-3598 GCA_039929505.1 Gemmatimonadaceae bacterium | reverse complement strand
GGCGCTTTGCTGACCTGGCTGCCACCAATCTGAACTTCAAGGTCTCCGATAAGGACGAGATTCTTCAGCGCCTCAACATCGGACAGCGGCTCAAGTTCCTGCTGGGGCGCGTCGAGCGGGAAGTCGGGCGTGCGCGCGTCGCCGAGGACGTGAAGCGGCAGACCGAGATCAAGATCGAGCAGCACCAGCGCGAGTTTTATCTGCGGCAGCAGCTCCGCGCGATTCAGTCCGAGCTTGGCGAAGGTGATCCGGCCGACAAGGAAGCGATCGAGATTCTGAAGAAGCTCGAGGAGGCGAATCTTCCGGAGAAGGCGGCACAGGAAGGGCGCCGTGAGGTCGAGCGGCTGCGACAGCTATCACCCGCATCGAGTGAATATCAGGTGATTCGCACCTACCTCGATTGGATGTGCACGCTGCCGTGGGACAAGAAATCCGATGGCCAGTCAATCGAGCTCAGGAAAGTCGAGGAGCTACTCGACAGCCGGCACTACGGACTCAAGGAAGCGAAGGAACGCATCACCGAGTACCTGGCGGTGCGGAAGCTGCGCGGCGGCGACCCTCACGGCCCAATCCTCTGCTTCGTCGGACCGCCCGGTACCGGCAAGACATCTCTCGGCGAAGCCATCGCTACATCGATTGGGCGGGCGTTCTACCGGATTTCAGTCGGCGGCGTCCGCGACGAAGCCGAGGTGCGCGGGCACCGCCGCACCTACGTTGGCGCGATGCCGGGTTTGATCCTCCAGTCGCTGCGCCGGGTGCAGGTAAGAGACGCCGTTCTCATGATCGACGAGATCGACAAGATGACTTCTGGTGGCCCCTCGGGTGATCCGACAGCGGCGATGCTTGAGGTGCTCGACCCATCGCAGAACAGCAACTTCGTCGACCACTATCTGAATCTGCCGTTCGACCTGTCGAGCATTCTGTTCATCTGCACGGCGAATAATCTGTTTGACATCCCGGCACCGTTGCGCGACCGCATGGAAGTGATACGCGTGCTCGGGTACACGGTCGAAGAAAAAGTCGAGATCGCGTGGCGCTACTTGCTCCCGCGATTGCTGGAGGACCACGGAATCACCGACAAGGACATTCAGTTCACCGACGAAGTCCTGGGCTTCATCTCCAACCGGTACTCGCGCGAAGCCGGCCTCCGGAATTTCGAGCGGAACATCGCTGCACTGATGCGGAAGCGCGCGCGCAAGAAAGCCGACGGTGAGGAAGGCGCGTGGATCGTCGACAGTCCGATGGTCATGGAGCACCTCGGCAATCCGACCTACACGCTCGAGGACGCGGAGCAGGAGCCAGAGATCGGCGCCGTCACGGGAATGGCGTGGACCACCACCGGCGGCGATCTGATGGTCATCGAGGCCCTGCGGATGCCGGGGGCGGGACGACTCACTGTTACCGGCCAGCTCGGTGACGTCATGCGTGAGTCCGTCGATGCCGCGTACTCGTATGTCCGCTCCCGCGCGAAAACGCTCGGAGTCGACGAGCTCGAGTTCAAGGAGTCAGATCTCCACGTTCACTTCCCGGCAGGCGCGATTCCGAAAGACGGTCCAAGCGCGGGTGCGGCCGTCACTCTTGCGATCGCGAGCGTGCTGAGCCGGCGCCCGGTGCGGCGCGATGTTGCGCTCACCGGCGAGATGACGCTGCGGGGGAGGGTCCTCGAGATCGGTGGGGTGAAGGAAAAGGTCATGGCCGCATATCGGGCCGGACTTCGTGAGGTCATTCTCCCCAAGACCAACGAGAAGGATCTGCGCGGCATTCCCGACGAAGTCGTGAAGAGCATGACATTCACCTTCGTCTCGACGATGGACGACATCATCCACCTCGCTCTCTTGCCGCGCGGAACGAGCGCGCTCGCGGACGCCGCCGAGCCGCATGGCGATGTTCCGCCCAGGAATACCGCGAGCGACGCGTCGAGCGCTTCGATCAACCGGGCGATGGCGGACGGAGCAGTCATTCAGTAGGTGGACGTCTCCAGCCCGTGGGCACGGTTCGGCATCCAGGTAGCGATCGGGATGATTGCCGGAGGAGTGACCAACACCGTCGCGGTCTGGATGCTCTTCAACCCGAAAGAGAAGCGGTTTGGGTTTCAGGGCGCGATTCCGAAGAATCAGGCGCGGCTCGCGAAGAGTCTGGGGAAGACCGTGGGCGAACGGCTGCTTACGCCCGGAGATCTCCAGAGCGAGCTTGGCCGCCCCGAATTCAGGGCTGCGTTTCAGGCCCGGCTCGAGGACGTCATCACCACGATCCTTACTTCGCGCGAGCCGTTGATCGAAAAGGTCCCGCCGGCGGTAGTCACGGCGCTCGAAGGTGCGATGACATCCTACCTGCCAGTCGCAATGACGAAGCTCGGCGCATTCCTCGGACAGCCGGCAACACGGGTGAAGGTGAGAACGGCGCTGCACGACATGTTCAACCGTGTCGTTGAGGATATGCGCTTCCACGAGCGCATCTTCGCCAAGCTGATGATGACTGAGAAGAAGTTCGACACCGCGCTCGATGCGATCGAGCGGGATGGCGTCGAGCAGGTCGTGGGCCTGCTGGAGGAACCCGAGGTTCGGGAGGAAATATCAAAGTCGATCCACGACGCCATCCTCACCTATCTGCAGAAGCCGATCTCGGACATCCTCGGCGATGTCGAAGCGCGAAAGGATCCGCATGCCCCCAAGCGGCTCGCGGCATCGGCGGCTCCCGTGATCTGGGACTGGATCGATGAGCAGATACCCGAGCTGGTGAAGAAGCTCGATGTGCAGTCGATGGTCGAGCGGAAGGTGATGGCGTTCAGCGTCGAGCGCGTTGAGGAGATTCTCAGGATGGTGATCGACAAGGAGCTCAAGTTGATCATCATCTCGGGCTACATCCTCGGGGCGTTGGTCGGTGCGCTGTCGTACGGGATTCAGGCCGCCTTCCTGTCCCGAACACAACCGTGATTCCGGAGCTCGGCGTCGTCGAAGGCTTCTACGGAAAGCCGTGGACCTGGGAGGAGCGCGAGGCCACGATACGGTTTCTCGCTCCGCACGGATACCGGTTTTACATCTACGCGCCCAAGGCGGATCCATATCTGCGGCGCCGTTGGCAGGAAGATCATCCAACTCATATCGCCGATCGGGTGAAGGCGCTCGCCGCGACTTGTCGCGCCCTCAGGGTTCGGTTCGGCGCCGGCGTCAGTCCGTTCGAAGCGTACAACGACTTCAACGCGAGTGTCCGCGATGCGCTGGCGCGCAAGCTCTCGTTCCTCGACGACGTTGGGGTGGACGATCTCGCAATTCTTTTCGACGATATGCGGGGCGATTTTCCAGATCTGGCCAAGCGGCAAGTGGAAATGGTCGATTGGGCGATGTCGCGTACGAAGGCGACGCGCGTCATCGTGTGTCCCAGTTATTACTCCGACGACCCGATTCTCGACCGGGTTTTCGGAGCGCGCCCCAAGCGATATCTCGAGGACCTGGGCGCCGCCCTCGATCCGAAGGTCGAGATCTTCTGGACCGGCGAAGAAGTGATCTCACGCCAGTTTTCAGCGGGCCACCTGCAGCGGGTGACGGAGCAGATGAAGAGGAAGCCTTTTCTCTGGGACAATTATCCGGTGAACGATGGG
>JBDSRC010000096.1:0-2710 GCA_039929505.1 Gemmatimonadaceae bacterium | reverse complement strand
CCCCGACTCCCGTCCGATAGACCATGTTCGACAACGATATCCGCACCATCGTAGTTGTAGGCGCCCAATGGGGCGATGAAGGGAAGGGCAAGCTGGTCGATGTGATCGCTGAGAGAGCAGACTGGGTCGTGCGCTATCAGGGCGGCGCCAACGCCGGGCACACAGTGCACATCGGCGAGAAATCCTTCGTCCTGCACCAGGTACCGAGCGGCATTCTCCAGCCTGGGGTACGCTGCGCGATCGGGAATGGAGTAGTGCTCGACGTCGAAACCCTGTTCGCCGAGATCGACGAGCTGGTGTCGGATGGTATCGACGTCGAGGGCCGGCTCTACGTCAGCGACCGCGCCCACCTGGTGCTGCCGTACCACAAGCTCGTAGACGGGCAGAGCTCGGCCAGCAAGGAGATCGGAACGACCGGGCGCGGGATTGGTCCGGCGTACGAGGACAAGTACGGACGCCGCGGCATCCGCGTTCTCGATCTGAGGAATCCTGAACGCCTTCGGAAGCTGGTGGAGCGTGGCGTCGCACACGCGAACATGCAGCTCGCGCTTTCCGGCGAGCGGAGAGCCAGTGTCGACGACACGTTGGCGGTGCTGGAGCGGTTCAAGTCGCGACTACTGTCAGTCGCGGACGACGTCGGACTGAAAATCCACCGCGCGATCTCGGGTGGCGCGGCGGTATTGCTCGAGGGCGCGCAGGGATCACTCCTCGATATCGATCATGGGACCTATCCCTACGTGACTTCGAGCAGCACGACGTCCGGCGGAGCGGCGACGGGAGTGGGAATCGCTCCCAGCGAGCTCGACTCGGTGATCGGCGTGGTCAAGGCCTACACCACACGTGTGGGGAACGGGCCGCTTCCCACCGAGCTCGAGGAGCCGCTCGCCACTGAGGTTCGCACACTCGGAAACGAGTTCGGCGCGACGACGGGCCGCCCGCGCCGCTGCGGCTGGTTCGATGGCGTCGTCGTGCGCTACGCAGCGCGGATAAACGGCTTGACCGACCTTGCCGTAACCAAGCTCGACGTCCTCGATACTCTCGACCGCATCGGCCTGTGCACGGGTTACGAAGCCGACGGCGAGATGTACGACGAGTTTCCGGGCGACCTGAGCATCCTCGAGCGCGCAGTGCCACGGTATGAGTGGTACCCGGGCTGGAAGAGCTCCACCGGCGAAGCGCGCAAGCTCTCGGAGCTTCCCCCCGCGGCGCGCAAGTATCTCGACCGAATCGAGGAGTTGGTCGAGACTCCCATTACCTACGTCAGTGTGGGGACGAGGCGGGATCAAATCATCGGGAAACCCTAGGCGGGTTTCGAGCCGGGAGCAGTCCGCGGCGACTGGCTCGTGCGATGGACAGTTTCTTTTTCGGTTTGAGCTTACCGTTGCGGTCAACTCGAAACGCAAGAAGAAACCCGACGCGATCCTCTCATTCACGTGTCATATTTCCCAGCCATGCCCAGCCCAGGTTCCGCGTCACCCGATGTAATGGAAAAGCTCGTGTCGCTCTGCAAGCGGCGCGGCTTCATCTTTCAGTCTTCAGAGATCTACGGCGGCACCGGCTCGGTGTGGGACTACGGTCCGCTCGGCGTCGAGCTGAAGCGGAATCTCAAGGAGCGGTGGTGGCACGCGATGGTACGGGCCCGCAACGACATCGAAGGGCTCGACGCCGCGATCCTCATGCACCCCCGGGTGTGGGAGGCGAGCGGACACGTGAGTGGCTTCGTCGACCCGCTCGTGGACTGCAAGAACTGCAAGAAGCGCTTTCGCGCCGACGACCCGAAGATAAACGGCACGCCGGGAACCCCTGACGCGCAGTGCCCCGCGTGCGGGATGAAGGGGACGCTGAGTGAAGCGCGCCAATTCAATCTCATGTTCAAGACGTTCATGGGCCCGCTCGAGGATTCGGCGGCGGTGGTTTACCTGCGGCCGGAAACGGCACAGGGGATTTACGTGAATTTCCTGAACGTACAGCAATCGACGAGGCAGAAGGTTCCATTCGGCATCGCGCAAATCGGCAAGGCGTTTCGCAACGAGATCACGCCCGGGAATTTCATCTTCCGTACGCGGGAGTTCGAGCAGATGGAGATGCAGTTCTTCGTCGAGCCCGGCACCGACATGAAGTGGTTCGAGTACTGGAAGGCGCAGCGGATGGAGTGGCACCTGGGTCTCGGGCTCGCCGAGAATCGTTTGCAGTTCCACGAGCATACGAAGGAAGAGCTCGCCCACTACGCGCGCGCGGCGTTCGACGTTCAGTTCGACTTCGGCGGTACCCTCGGCTTCCAGGAGATCGAGGGCGTGCACAATCGCGGCGACTTCGACCTGACGCAGCACCAGACCTTTTCCGGGAAGAAGCTGGAGTACTTCGATCAGCCGAATAACCGTCGCTACACACCATTCGTGGTCGAGACGTCCGTCGGCGCCGACCGGACTACGCTCGCCGTGCTCGTCAACGGCTATCGCGAGGAAGTCGTCGAGGGCGAGTCGGAAGGCAGGACGGTGCTAGGACTTCACCCGTCGATTGCGCCTGTCAAGGCCGGCGTTTTTCCACTGGTCAAGAAAGATGGAATGCCCGAGATGGCTCATCGTATCGCTGACGACCTCCGCTCCGGCCTTGCCGTGTTCTACGACGACAGCGGCGCGATCGGACGCAGATACCGGCGGCAGGATGAGATAGGAACGCCATTCTGCATCACTGTCGACGGCGAGTCGCT
>JBDSRC010000095.1:0-4483 GCA_039929505.1 Gemmatimonadaceae bacterium | reverse complement strand
TAGATCTCGGTGATCATCTCCGTCCCGTGCGCATACTCGCCGAGTCGCGCCGCCTGAACCTGGTGGTAGTCGGGAACGTAAGTGCTCATCTGATGCTCGTCCGACCAGTAGTACTGGCCGGAGGTCTTGAGGTAGTAGCCCGCATATTCCTGGAAGGCGCGTGCACGGTCCACGTGAGCCAGATAGAGCAGCTGTGCCCAGTTCTCCGGCGACAGCGCTGCCCGGCTCGCCGGCATCGGGGTTGAGTCTGCTACCGGGCGGTAGCATGAGAACACTCCCTTCCTCAGCGCATCTCCGTCCAGGTCCGTTGCGAACTGAAAGTCGCCGTAGAGAAATCCTTCCGCGATGCGCCGTTCGAACATCGCGGGCAGTGTCGCCACGTCGATCACTTCGACGATGCGCTGGACCTTGTGTCGTCTCGTCAAACGCAGGCGCACGCTGGTCACGACACCGAACAGTCCGTATCCGCCGATCACCGCGCGAAAGAGCTCCGGATTCTGCGTGCGGCTGCAGCGGCGACTCGTTCCGTCCGGACCAACGAGCGTGAAGGCAGCCACGTTGCTGACGAACGGCGGGTACTTGAGCCCGCGGCCATGCGCGTTCGCCGCGAGAGCGCCACCGATGCTCAGCTTGTCTGCTCCCGTCTGCTTCTGCACGAATGCCCATGCGCGGGGATCGTCTTGCTGATTGTCCAGCAGATACTTGTACAGCTCCGGCCATTGTATGCCTGCCTCGACTTCGATCTCTCCATTCACGCGGTCGAGCTCCGTCACCCGCGTGAGGCCGTTCATGTCGATCAGCGTCGAGCCTGCCGCGAACTGCTGGCCGCCCATCGCGTGCCGGCCCCCGGCGATACTGAGAGACCGCCCATGGCGCATCGCATCTCTGACCAACCCCTGCACTCCCTCGACTGACTCGGGTCGAGCGATGGCCCGCACCAGCGTCGGGTTGAGCTTCGAGTGGATGTCGTTTACCGCGATGGCACCGTCACCGACACCGCCTGCGATTTGCGGCGCGCAGGCCGGCGCGATTGCGGCAGCGGCGCCGATCTTTGCTACCGATTCAAGGAATTCGCGTCTCGAGATCATGATGTTCTCCGGACGATTGGTTGCGCGATCGAGATCCACGTGGCCGCGCGATAGATCATCCACAGCGCGACAAACTGGATGAGGTGGTACAGCGCGTTATGATCGAAGTAGACTGGATGCACCGCGAGCTTGAGCTGCTGCACCGCGGCTCCGAGGAAAGTGAGCGCGAGCCCCACGATTCCCCAGCCGAGGGCGGCACTCTGCCGCCGCCGGTACGTCATCCGGAAGGAGACGAGGAGGAAAACGGTGGCCGGCAGATACGCGACGATTGCGACCAGAAACGCGTTGCTTACGAAGAGAATCACCAGCGTGAGCACGAGAACCTGGGCGAGCGCGAACCGCTGCACCCATTGTGACGCTGGTGGACGGAGCTGAAGGATCGCGGCGATGGTCCACGTCGCGAAGCTCGTCACCAGAATCGAAAGGAGTGTTGCCGTCCACAGGACCGTGCGCACCGAACTGGTCGAGTACTCGAAGAATCCGTGCATCGTCCCTCCCAGCACCGACGCGGCGGCGATCGACGCGAAGAACACCACGAACCATTTGCGGAGCAGCCCATCGCTCGCCGCGAGCCGGGCGAGCAGTAGCGCGAACGCCGCGCACTCGATCGCCAGCGCGAAATCCGTAAGGCTCACTGCGGGACGGGTCAGCTCGAAATCCACGGTTCCTCTCCTTTCGACACAGTGAGACTAACCTCGTCCGGGGCAGTCGCGCCTACGAATTGTTACGTAGTCATTCCCGGAAGGGCCCGCAGACCGGCCTCGCGGCCGATTGCCCGATCGAAACCCCGGGCGGATAATCAACGTCATACTCCCGGTGCGAACTCTCCAACCAGGATTCATGAAATGTTGACCGTTACTACAGACGTAGTCGAAGGAAAACGGATCAAGCGGCACCTCGGAATCGTCACCGGTGAAGCGATACTTGGCGCAAACATCTTCAAGGACTTCTTCGCCGGAATCCGCGACATCGTCGGCGGACGTTCCGCTGCCTACGAGAAGGAGCTGCGCACCGCACGCGAGATTGCCCTCGGCGAGATGCAGGAAGCGGCGGCGGCCATCGGTGGGAACGCGGTGGTCGGCGTCGACGTCGATTATGAGAACATCAGTATGGGTCAGGGCGGGGGGATGCTCATGGTTAGTACTTCGGGGACGGCTGTCGTTTTGGAATAGTCCGCACTCTGAGGGGAACTGCAACTGCGGAGGGGAACGGGTACGAGGCTAGAGTAGCACAGGTACACGGGTGGCAGGTCACTACGCCCCGACTTTCCCTGCTGCGCAACCTGCCACTGGAGCGACGCGCTCAGTTACCGCGCCGAGTGGAATAAGTCGTGAGGTCGTGACCTGCAAACCTCCAACCTGTGCTACTCCAGCCTCGTACCCGTTCTCTTCCGCAGTTGCAGTTCACGATCTATTCGTCGCCCCCGCCATCTGCTACTGAAGGCACGGCGCCAGCGGATTCATCCTCGGCCTGTCCACCACCAGCCTCCCTTCGCGGTTAGCTATCGCGACCGCGACATCCCGCACGAAGCCGGCAACTTCGGCCAGTCCCTCGAAATCGATGTACTGCGGCTCATCGATCACCATGTGGTACGCTTCGTGGTAACCGCGTGAGAAATAGCTGATCGGGATTCCGCGCCGAGCGTAGTTGTAATGATCACTGCGGCAGTAGCGGTTGTAGGGATGCCGCGGCGTGTCGTACGAGTAGTCGATCCGAAATGGCGTCGGGCGCGCGTTGTTGACTGCATCTACCACCTCGCCCAGCTGTGTCGACAGCCGGCGTGAGCCGATTATCTGTATCGTGCGGGGGAGCGCGCCTCTCAGGCTGTCGGAGCCCCGGCCTACCATATCCATGTTGAGCTGGGCCACGATCGAGTCACGGGGTACCGTCGGGTTGTCGGTGAACCAGGAGGAGCCGAGCAGCCCACCTTCCTCCGCGGTGTGCCAAACGAACAGGATCGAGCGACGCGGACGGGTGCCTGATGCGAGCGATTGCGCAATCTCGAGCGCAGCGACAGATCCCGAGCCATCGTCGTCCGCGCCGTTGTTGATGGAGTCGAGCCGCGGCGGGTTCAGCCGCCGCAGGCTGTCGAGGATTGCGCGGATTCGCGACCACTCGTCGGCAGTGGGAACACGGAGAGCCGTCTGTCTCCCCTCAGGCCGCACCACTCGATTGAA
The DNA here is from genome assembly GCA_039929505.1 of Gemmatimonadaceae bacterium. Taxonomy (GTDB): domain Bacteria; phylum Gemmatimonadota; class Gemmatimonadetes; order Gemmatimonadales; family Gemmatimonadaceae; genus UBA4720. The sequence continues at coordinate 1,218 of JBDSRC010000095.1, read as the reverse complement.
TGCGCGCAACGAGTCGTGATCGACCGGACGCGCGTCCACCGCGATGTGGTCGCTGTGGGCACCGATAGCGACGAGCTGACCGCGCAACCGTGGATCGGACCCTCGCAGAATGGCGACGACATTTCGCGCTGGTGCGCGTGTCGGCTCGCCGCGAAACCCGATTCGGGCACTGACCGCCCGGCCTGTCGCTCCCGGCGGAATCACGTCCAATGGCGCACCCATGAGTTTTTCGGCGGCGCTGCGCGAGATCAGCAACGCCATGGGCGAACGGTCGGCGTAGATGCCGAGCCCGTTGCCGCGGCCACGCACGGACGCTTTGGCGTTCGCCGACAGAATGTCCAGCACGGCAACGGCCACTGCTGCTGCTGACGGAAATCTGCTGATCGATAGGCCCGTCGGTGTTCCATAGATGGGAGTCGGCTTTCCATCTGCCCCAAGTGGTGCATCGAGCACGACGATCTTCCCGGCCACCTGATCGGGTGAAAGCGAAATAGTCGTGTCGCCCGCGCGGCCGCCGTATACGGTGCCAGCTCTCGTTGCGGAGAGAAGTATTCCGGCTCGCAGCGATGAAGTTGGACGAAGCGGAGCGAAATCGGTGAACACGGCAAGCTGCTCATCGTTGACGGTCAGCCACGACGTCGAATCCGGCCGGCGACGAACCATCGGAATCGTCTGGAAGAACGTTCCGTTGTCGCCCGCCGGCTCGAGTCCGATGCGCGCGAGCTCGCCCGCGAGATAGCTCGTCATCTGGACGTTACCCGCTTCACCTGCTTCGCGCCCGCGCATGGAATCGTCCGCGATGCGGTAGATGCGCGACCGGACATCGGCGACGGTGATTTCAGTCTGCGTTGCCGCTGGCCGGTCGAGTCGGACAGTTGGTGCACACGCGATCAGGACGAGCGACAGCACGCGGAGGAGCTGGCCTCGACCTTCTGGTCGAGCCGGCTCAGTCACTCGTATGAATCAGGTCGTCGGGCGCGGTGACTCTCACTACATCGTCGGGTCCCGCCGCTTGCGGAAGCGGTGCTGGAGCAGCGGGGACATCGCGGAGCGGAGTCGAGTACACCGGCCGCACATAGTCCTCGTTGATGGACATCCCTTCCGCGCGGTCGATCTCCCTGTTGTCGCGCTCGATCGCATCGCGTTCTTCCCTGTAGCGGCGGTACCAGTTGCGCGTCACTTCGCCGGCCAGCTCACGATTCCCCAGTCCGAAGGAAA
>JBDSRC010000094.1:0-3039 GCA_039929505.1 Gemmatimonadaceae bacterium | reverse complement strand
GGATTGAGCAAGTGACGCCTACCCCCATTTTCGGGCAAATGACCGCCCTGGCCGACCCCACCCGGAGCCGGCTTCTGCTCGCGCTGGAGCGGAACGAGCTGACCGTCAACGAGCTCCAGGCCGTCCTCCAGCTTCCGCAGTCGACCATCAGCCGTCACCTCAAGGTTCTGAGCGCCGAAGAATGGGTCGAGGCACGCGCTGAAGGCACGAGCCGTCATTACAGGATCGCGGCCGAAGGGTTGGATACCGCGAGTCGTCGCCTCTGGCACCTCGTGCGCGACGAAGTCATGCACACCAACGCCGCCGAGCAGGACGCGCGCCGGGCGCAGTCGGTGCTTGCGGCGCGCAGAACCAGATCGCAGCAATTTTTCTCGACGGCCGCGGGTCAGTGGGATCGCGTGCGTCTCGAGCTGTTCGGGCGGCCTGCCGACATCGCTCTTCTCGGACTCCTCGACCAGAGATGGCACGTCGCGGATCTCGGGTGCGGCACGGGTGGAATCACCGAGTCGCTCGCGCCCTTCGTCGAGCGCGTGATTGCCGTGGACGAATCGGGTCCAATGCTCTCGGCGGCGAAGAAGAGACTGCACGGTGTGGAAAACGTCGACATCAGAAACGGGCGCCTCGAAGCCCTGCCGCTCGCCGACGAGGAAGTCGATGTCGCGCTTCTTTTTCTGGTGCTTCACTACGCCCCGGAGCCGGCGCGGATCGTCGCCGAGGCCGCGCGTGTCCTCAAGCCGGGCGGGCGCCTGCTGGTGCTCGACATGATGCCCCATGATCGCCTTGATCTGACCCAGTCGATGGGACACCTCTGGCGTGGATTTTCCAGCGAGACCGTCGCGGGCTGGATGAGGGCAGCGGGATTGGAAGCATTCAGGTACAACACGATGCCGCCCGATCCGGCGGCGAAAGGCCCGCTGCTGTTCGCGGCTTCGGCCCGGAGAAGCGCCGCAGCGGCGCGGAAGGGCAATTCCAGGAAGAAGGCGGACGCGGTTCCGCTGATGAAATCCGCATAAACTTTTTTTCGCAGATTCCAACAGGAGCACACAAGTGGCGACAACGACAGAACCAGTGAGCACATTCGCGGCGGCGGCCGAGTCCGGACGTGAGCCCTACAAGGTCAAAGACCTCGAGCTGGCGGAGTACGGCCGCAACGAGATTCGTCTGGCTGAGCACGAGATGCCCGGCCTGATGTCACTGCGCGCGGAGTACCGGGACGAGCAGCCGCTCGCCGGCGCGAAGATCATGGGCTCGCTTCACATGACCGTGCAGACGGCGGTGCTGATCGAGACTCTGAGCGAGCTCGGCGCCGATGTTCGCTGGGTATCGTGCAACATTTTCTCGACCCAGGACCACGCCGCGGCAGCGGTGGTCGTCGGCAGGAACGGCACCATCAACGATCCGAAGGGCGTTCCGGTGTTTGCGTGGAAGGGCGAGTCGCTCGAGGAGTACTGGTGGTGCACCGATCAGGCGCTCGTGTGGCCGGACGGCTCGGGCCCGAACCTGTTGCTGGATGATGGCGGCGACGCGACGCTGCTCGTGCACAAGGGCGTCGAGTTCGAGAAGGCAGGCCGCGTGCCGGCGTTCGATCCGAAGAAAGACTCCGAGGAATACGGCGTCATTCTCTCGCTGCTCCAGCGTGAGCTGAAGAAGGACCCCCAGCGCTGGACGCGTATGTCGAAGGATTTGCGCGGCGTGTCGGAAGAAACAACCACCGGCGTGCATCGCTTATACCAGATGATGGAGGCGGGCACGCTTCTCTTCCCCGCCATCAACGTCAACGACTCGGTGACCAAGAGCAAGTTCGACAACCTGTACGGCTGCCGTCACTCGCTCACCGACGGCATTCTGCGTGCGTCGGATGTGATGCTCGCGGGCAAGGTCGCAGTGATTTGCGGCTATGGCGACGTGGGCAAGGGCTGCGCGCAGGCGCTCAAGGGCCAGGGCGCGCGCGTCGTGATCACCGAGATCGATCCGATCTGCGCGCTGCAGGCGGCGATGGAAGGGTATCAGGTGACCACGCTCGAGGACGTCGTCAAGACGGCCGATATCTTCATCACGGCGACCGGCAACATGAACATCATCACCGCCGAGCACATGGGGAAGATGAAGGACAAGGCCATCGTCGGGAATATCGGCCACTTCGACAATGAGATAGACATGGCCGGACTTAAGAAGACCAAGGGCGTGAAGCGCATCCAGATCAAGCCGCAGTACGACGAGTACGTCTTCCCCGACGGGCACAGCATCATGATCCTCGCGGAAGGGCGGCTGCTCAACCTTGGCTGCGCGACGGGTCACCCGAGCTTCGTGATGTCGGCGAGCTTCACCAATCAGGTGATGGCGCAGATCGAGCTTCACAAGAACTGCGACGCGTACGAGTGCCGCGTGTACACGCTACCGAAGAAGCTCGACGAGAAAGTGGCGCGGCTGCACCTCGACAAGCTCGGCGTAAAGCTGACCCGGCTTTCGAAGGAGCAGGCGGATTATCTGGCGGTTCCGGTCGAGGGGCCATACAAGTCCGATCACTACCGATACTAGAACAACGGCCGCGTCTTGAGTTTACCGTTTTAGCGTTATGCGTTGTGCGTAAGCCACGAGCCAACGCAAAACGCTCAACGCAAGGACGGTAGACTCAAAACGCGGCCGTTGTTTTCGTTCAGTTCCCCCCACCGACTTGGGCCGAGTCCCTCGCAAAAAACGGTGACCGTATTACCGGCCGATTCTGGTCGTAGCTCCGTTTCGTCAGCAGCGCGACCGTGCTATCGGCGCCAACCCAGCTCCTCACCGTCGCTGAATCCAGCAGCTTGTAACGCCGGGCGAGCTCGGCGCGGTACCACTCGGCGGCGAGCAGCGGCACTGTGACTACGGTCACGTCGCCGCGCTTTTTCTCCACCAGCTGCAGGTACCATAGTGGGTAGGTGTCGTTGTCCCCGAGGGCGAGCATCACTCCGTTGGGAGGAACCCTCTCCAGCATATCCACCGCATCCGCCCGCGCGCGGTCTTCCTCGGCGTTGGTGCGACGGTCGGTCGCTCCCCAAT
>JBDSRC010000093.1:0-3404 GCA_039929505.1 Gemmatimonadaceae bacterium | reverse complement strand
TCTACTACAACTCGTTCTGCAGCGGGAAAATGCAGATCTGGCGCATGCTCGCGGACGGAAGCCAGCCCGAACAGCTGACGCGTGACGCTTACTCGAACTGGTTTCCGCACCCGTCACCCGACGGGCGATGGGTGGTGTTCATCTCCTATCTCGAAGATCAGGGGGAGAGCCACCCGTTCGGCCGGCAGGTCAAGCTTCGCCTCATGGAGCTTCGCAACGGTTCAGTCCGCGATTTGACGGCCCCTTTTTTCGGAGGCCAAGGCACCATCAATGTTCCATCCTGGTCGCCGGATAGCCGGCGCGTCGCATTCGTCGTATATGGGAGAGATTGAGTGGGCAACTCGCTATGACCTCTCGCCGTGACGCCGTCCGCGCACTCGCCGGCATTGCCGCCCTTCCCCTCTTTCGAACGCTCAGCGCCGAGGAGCTGGTCGAAGTCGGCCGCCGGGCGCATACGCTCGCTGAGCTTCGAGAACCCGGCGCGCCACGCGCGCTGACGGCGGCCGAGTACGCCATCGTTTCCCAGGCGGCAGAGCGAGTAATTCCTCGCACTGCTACCCCAGGCGCCACCGATGCTCGCGTCGCCGCGTTCGTTGATGTCATGCTCGCCGATTGGTACGACTCCGCGGACCGCGAGCGCTTCAAGGCAGGCCTGCGCGAGCTCGACGACAGCGCGCGGAAACTGGCGGGGCACGGTTTCGTCAAAATGCGACCGCGCCAGCAGGTCGAGATGCTGGAGACGCTCGATCGCGAGCTGCAGATCCGGCGGCAGGCGCGGGAAGCCGGGGCGGATGACCACTGGTTCGCCATGCTCAAGCACCTCACTGTCTGGGGCTATTACACTTCCCGCCCCGGCATCACCCAAGAGCTCGGCGTCCAGCTTGTCGCCGGCCGGTACGATGGCAATGCACGATACTGAGCGCGACTACGACGCCATCGTCGTCGGCTCCGGCATCACGGGAGGCCTCGCCGCGAAGGAGCTATGCGAGCGAGGCCTGCGCACGCTGGTCCTCGAGGCCGGGCGCGACATCGACCCGCAGCGGGATTACAAGGAGCACGTGCCGCCATGGGAGATGCCGTTTCGCGGACTCGGAAACCGGCGTGTCATCGAGGCGCGACAACGGATTCAGCGGCGCTCGGTGTTCTTCGACGAGCTCAGTCATGTCTTCTGGACCGACGACGTCGACAACCCGTACAGCACGCCGGAGGGTAAGCCGTTCGATTGGTTTCGTGCGCGACAGGTCGGCGGCAAGTCCATCATCTGGGGGCGGCAGGTCTATCGCTGGAGCGATCTCGATTTCGACGCCAATCTCCGTGACGGTGTCGGCGTCGATTGGCCAATCCGCTACGCCGACATTGCGCCGTGGTATGATCGTGTCGAGCGTTTCATCGGCGTCAGCGGCGAAGCGCTCGCTCTTCCACATTTGCCGGACAGTGTCTTTCAGCCGGCGATGGACATGAACGTGGTCGAAGCCGCGGTGCGCGATCGACTTCGCGCCAGGTTCGCGTCCGATCGCAGGATGACCATCGGACGTGTTGCCGTACTCACCCAGCCGCTCAAAGGCCGTGCGCCGTGCCACTACTGCGGACCATGTCATCGCGGCTGCGGGACGCTTTCGTATTTCTCCAGCGTCAATGCGAGTCTCCCCGCTGCTCGCGCCACGGGGCGCCTGACGCTCCGCCCATTCAGCATCGCTCACACCATCGTATACGACGCGAAGTCGGGCCGGGCGTCGGGCGTGCGGGTGATCGATCCGCGCACACGGACCGAGCACGAGTTTCGCGCCCGAGTAGTATTTCTCTGCGCCTCGGCGCTCGAGAGCGTGCGCATTCTTCTCAATTCGAAATCAACCAACTTTCCCGACGGTCTTGCCAATGGGAGCGGTGCGCTGGGACTCGGCGTCATGGATCACATCAAGCTTGGTGGCGCCAGCGGCGTCATGCCCGGCTGGGAGAATCGCCAGACCATCGGCAACCGTCCCAACGGCATTCTGGTCCCGCGCTTCCGCAACCTCGACCGCGCGAGCCGGCATCCGGACTTCATTCGTGGCTATCAGTTTCAGGGCGGCGCTGGTCGCGTCGGCTGGCAAGGGCGGGCTCGCGACCCGGGACTCGGCGCGGAGTTCAAGGCGCGGCTCAGCAAGCTCGGACCGTGGGTGATGTCGTTCGCGGGTTTCGGCGAGACTCTCGCTCGGGACGAGAACCGGGCGCAGCTCCATGAAACGCAAAAGGACGCGTGGGGAGTTCCAGCACTCCACATCGACGTTGCGTGGAGTGCCAATGAGCTCGCCATCCATCGCGACATGACTGAGAGCGCCGCAGAAATGCTCGAGGCGGTCGGCGCCAGGGACATCGTCCGCCGTACGCAGCCGAGCGTGCCGGGGAACACCAATCACGAGATGGGAGGGGCACGCATGGGGCGCGACCGGCGCACTTCGGTGTTGAACGGATGGAATCAGGCACATGAGGTGCCGAACCTGTTCGTCACCGATGGCGCGTGCATGGCATCGAGCGCATGTCAGAATCCATCGCTCACCTACATGGCGTTGACCGCGCGCGCGGTGAGCCATGCCGTCGATGCGCTGGGGCGCCGGGAGCTGTGACAGGCGTTGATGAAACACCGGTCGATCGCAGGAGCGCGCTCCGCACCCTCGCCGCGCTGGCTGCAATGCCGTTGGTCGGGCGAGGTGATACATCCTCCGCGCAATTGAGCAGCCGCAAGGAAGGCACGCACGGCTCTCTGCGAAAGCTGGATCGCATCGGACTGGCTCTTTACACAGTGAGAAACCTCACGAGCCGCGATTATGAGGGCACACTGCGAAAGGTGGCCGAGATCGGCTATCGGGACGTGGACATGTACATCTACGACGCGAGGCGCGAGCCCGCCCAGACCCGTGCGATGCTGGATCGAGTGGGACTGGCGTGCCCGTCGGCACGGGTTGCGACCCCCGCGCTCTATCGCGGCTGGGACCGGTTCCTCGACGCGGCCAACACGCTTGGGGCGCGTTGGATCACCCTCGCCAACATTCCGTACGAGGAGCGTTTGCATCTCCGCGACTGGCAGGAGCTCGCCGATGTCCTGAACAAGGCGGGCGACGCTGCCCGTCGCCGCGGATTGTCGTTGTGCTATCACAACCATTCGTTCGAGCTGGAATCGATGGAGGGGAAGATCCCACTCGATCTCCTTCTTGCATCGACGGAGCCGGGGCTGGTCAAGCTGCAAATGGATGTCTATTGGATAACGCACGGCCGCCGAGATCCCGCGACGGAGATCGGGCGCCTTGGGTCGCGCGTAGCGTCGCTGCATCTGAAGGACATGGATGCCACGGCCGCGCGAGGGATAACCAGCGTCGGACGCGGCACGATCGACTTCAAAGCCGTGCTGGCTGCCGCGGCTGATGCCA
>JBDSRC010000092.1:0-3284 GCA_039929505.1 Gemmatimonadaceae bacterium | reverse complement strand
CCCCAAAGCGGAAAATCTCCGCATCCTCGTGGTCGGACGGGACGATCTTGCGACCATTCCGGAGAACGCACCGACCTACATCACTCAGCGCGCCCGGCAGAACATCGGGAACATGGTGCTGCGCGGGCGGATCATGCCCGCCGCGCGAACGATCTCGTCTGAATCCGCGCGCGAGCTCTTCGCTTTCATAGTGCAGTCGAACCTTGCGGCGGTGGCGCGCGTGGGCCGATAGTTTGGCGGCGCGCGCGCTTTCCTAGGGCTTTTCGCGCGACTTCTGTATCCATTCCGCGAAGAGCTTCACCACCGATTCCAGCACCGGGATCTCCGCGGGCGGAATCAGTCGCGGCCGGACATCGAAATGGCAGAGCGTGCCCCAGACGCGTCCGTCTACCATGCGAATGGGAACCCCGCAATACGAGATCACCGAATCGCGAGCAGCGTGTGTCTCGAGGCGGCGATCGGCGCCGGCGTCCGGCGTCGCGAATCCGCCCTCGCTACGGGCAGTGATGGAGCAGTAGGTGTCCTCCAGCGGGCTCGCGTTCCCCGAGACATTGAGTGCCGGGTTCTCGCGGTCGAAGAGATGAACGTTGCGCAGCATGGGCGGCTCGACCCGGTAAATACCGGTGAAGCGGAAACGTGTTCTGGCGTTCAGGTAGGCGAGCGCCGCGATGACCTCGGAGGTACGCAGCATCGTACTGAGCTCCGCGGAAATCCGCGCGACTGAGGTGGCCGCGCTCTCAGATTGGTTCGTTGGCTGCGCCCCACGCATTTAATCTCCATTCTCCACCCCAGCGGTATTCGCATCTTCCGAGCCGCAGGGGTGGCCGGGTTCGAGTCAGTAGACGGGCTGTAGATCGGGCCTGCGTTGCCCGGTGACCTCCGGTGCCCGGCGCGACCTGGCCGCGGCAAGATTCTCTTCCACGATGAATGTAGTCAGCTCATGTGAGGATTCCCGCGACAGCACTCTCGCGGATGGGAGGATTCTCCCGTTCAGCTTGAGATCTCCAAGCTTTTCGCGCGCGCTCTGGGTGACGTACACAACACCGTCCGCGGGAATCACGGCAAGATCGTCGCTTCCCACGACGAGAACGATCACCTTCGCGGCATTCACCTGCGATGCGATGAAGGACTGAAAGACCGCTCCAAAACGTTCGTCAGTCACGACGACATAACCGGGGGACTGCATCAAGCTCTGCCAGGGAGGCCCGATCAAATCTAGTCTCCCCGACACGCAGATACAGGGCAGACCGAGCTCGGCGGATATCTTCCGGGATTCCTTCCGGCAGGCTTCGGTAGTGATCAGCACGTCGGCGCGCCGCAGGTCGAGCGGAAGCTCTGGCCGGCGATGGAGGTCGCCCAGCGTCTCCCCACCCGCTTCGACTCCATAGTAGGTAAACACCTCGCGCCGAAGTCCCTCAACCTGATCATGTGTTGGCGCAACCACGAACGCCTTCAGGCGCAGAGTTTCCGTCGCCCGGCGAAGCCATTCGGCGAGGTCCGTGAGCCGAAGCTCCCGGGCTACGCCATCAACGAGTACGTCGGAAATCCATGCCTCGGAAGGCGCCACGGCCGATCCGTTCGGGCGCGCCGTTTCCGAGATGTAGGCTCCGGAGCGCGACCTCAACTCTACCAGACCGTCCGTCGATAGCTCGCGATAGGCCTCGGCTACCACTCGCGGATCGATCTGCATGGCAGCCGCCATTTCCCTGGTGCTGGGGAGCTTGTCGCCTGCCTCCCATAGCCCTGTTTCCAACGCCTTGACGATCTGTTGCCGCAGTGTCTCAGCCAGTTTTTGGGAATTCTTGGGCATCTGCACTCATTCTGGGGAGGCGGGTCGTTTGGCTCGACTCAAGGGATCCGGTTGATCTGCGGCATGTCTTATGCTACAGTTGCCTAACGAGACGCAGTCTGTGCATATTTTATGCTACAGACCAGCCGGTTTGGGGGCGCCTCGAAAACCTTTTCCCTTTGTGGAGGCTTTATGGCAGGACCGCAATCCCCACGCAGACTGCGACAGTACGCGTTTGTCGCAGTGGGCGTCATCGCAGCGACCGTGGGTGTCGGAGCGCTAATGGCGTCCGACCACCAGGACACACCAGAAGTAGAGCTCAACCCGCGCATGGACATCAACGATGTCTACTCATTTCCCGGGAGCGGCGGCACCAGCACCGACCGCGTCACTCTGGTGATGACCACCTCGTCACCGATCCCGGCAGGCACAGCCGCCCAGTTCGATCCCAATCTCCTTTATCAGTTCAAAATCGACAACTCGGGGGACGGCAAGGAAGATCTCGTCATCCAGGCTCGCTTTGACGGTAACGGCGGCTATACCATCACCGGACCGGTTGCGCCGACCTCGACCGGCCAGCTCGGAAGGATCGTTTCCGGCGGAAACTCCGTGACGGGGACCGTTGGACAGTCCGCGAACGGCAACAACTTGCAGGTCTTTGCGGGATTGCGCGCCGATCCGTTCTTCATCGACCTCGAGCAGTTCTTCAAGATCATCCCCGACCGCCGTCCCTCAACCGGTCCCTTGTCAGTGCCGCAGACTCAGGAAGCGACTGCATTCCGCAATCCCGGCGTCGACCTCCTCCGCCCGTTCAATGCGCTGGCGATCGTCATCGAGCTTCCCAAGTCGCAACTCGTTTCCTCCACCGCCACAGATGCCAGCTTTGGCCTCTGGGGCACAACCAGCCGCTAAGACACTCACATGAAAAACCTATTTTCGAGGAGAAGCACGACGCGCGCACTGGGCATACTCCTCGCCCTCGGCACCACACTAGGCGCCACCGCGTGCGATGACAACGATGACGACGGCATCACCGGCGTCGATCCTAATCGCAGCTTCACCCAGGTGGAGCGACTCGGCAATCCGCTGGTCAGCGAAGTCTTTTTCCCCAAGCGCGACCACGGGCTTCACAACACCAAGAGTCCGTTCGAGGATGCGCTTACGATGCCCGCCGGCGGCACTGACGTTCCGGGCCACATCCGCTCCTTCGTCAGCTCCTTCCCTAACCGGACGGAAAAGACGATCACCACTCTCCAGGCCGTATTCGCGAAGGACATGCTGATGACCTTCCCGAATCGCGCTCCGGGGACGGCCGGCTGGCTGACCTGGGCGCTGCAGCCCGGAGTCGGATACGGCGGCAGAAAGCTCTCCGACGATGTCGTCGACGCCGGATTGATGGCGGTGTTCGGAAATCTGCTTGACCCGGCACAGCCAGTACTCGCGGGCCTGACATCCGACAACGTTCCTGCATCGGTTCGTCAGTTCTCGAGCACGT
>JBDSRC010000091.1:0-6036 GCA_039929505.1 Gemmatimonadaceae bacterium | reverse complement strand
TGGGAATAGCGGCGCAGGCGATCGGAATAGCCCGCGCCGCGCTCGAGCATTCGGTCACGTACGCGGGTGAGCGAAAGCAGTTCGGAAAAGCGATCAAGGAATTCGAGGCAATCCAGTTCAAGCTCGCCGACATGGCGATGCGCGTCGCGGGCTCGCGGGCGCTCTTGCACGCGGCGGCGGCCGCCAAGGACCGGGGCCAGAGCGTTCGCCAGTTCAGCTCGATGGCGAAGCTCATGGCAAGTGAGACCGCGATGTGGGTGACGACTCAGGCGGTTCAGATCTTCGGCGGCTACGGCTACGTGAAGGACTATCCGGTCGAGCGCCTGTTCCGCGACGCGAAAGTCACCGAGATTTACGAAGGCACCTCCGAGATACAAAGAATCGTGATCGCCCGCGCGCTGTATGGGCAGTCCTGAACCCGGTTACCACGACCAATAGATGAAAGTTTTTGACATGCTGGCCGAGATGGGGCACGAGGAGATCGTCTTGTGCAGCGATCCCGGCTGTGGTTACCGGGGAATCATTGCCGTCCACAGCACGCGACTGGGGCCGGCGCTCGGCGGCACCAGGTTCTGGACCTACGCCGATGATGAGGAAGCGATCGTCGATGCGCTCCGTCTCTCGCGGGGAATGACATACAAGAACGCCGTTGCCGGACTCAGCCTCGGCGGCGGAAAGTCGATCATCATCGGCGACAACAAGACAAAAGATCGCGAGAATATTTTCCGTGCGCACGGCCGCTTCGTCGAGAGTCTGGGCGGACGGTACATCACGGCCGAGGATGTGGGAACGTCGACGAAAGACATGGACTACGTCCACATGGAGACCGGTCACGTGGCGGGCCTTGCCGGGAAATCGGGAGATCCGTCTCCGGTTACCGCTCACGGAGTGTTCCGGGCGGTCGAGGCGTCCGCGAACAGGTGCTGGGGCTCCGATAGCCTCGAGGGTAAGACCATCTCCATTCAGGGTTGCGGCAATGTCGGGCGGTATCTCGCGCAGGAGCTCCACGAAGCGGGAGCGCGTCTGGTGGTCTCGGACATCGATTCAGCGAAGGCGGCACGAGTGGCGAAGGCAACTGGCGCCGAGATCGTTGAGGGCGATGCGATCTATGCCGTCGCGGCGGACATATTCTCGCCCTGCGCCCTCGGTGGAATCATCAATGACGAAACGATTCCACTTCTCAAGGTGGCGATCGTCGCGGGTGGCGCGAATAACCAGCTGCTCGAGGAGCGGCACGGCGTTGCGCTCGAGGCGCGGGGCATTCTCTACGCTCCAGATTACGTCGCCAACGCTGGCGGAGTGATCAACGTGTACGGAGAAGTCGAGGGGTGGGATGCGCAGCGGGCACTCGACAAGGCCGACGACATCTACGATACCGTTCTGCGTGTGTTCGAGATCGCTGAGGCGTACAAGATTCCAACCTACGAAGCAGCTGATCGTGTCGCCGAGCAGCGTCTCGAGGCGGCGCGGTGATGTATCAGGCTTCGTGCATCCAGGACCCCACCAGTGAGTGAGATGATACCGATCGCGTCCGATCACGCCGGGTTTCAGATGAAGCAGCGCCTGGTGGACGAGCTGAAGAAGCTCGGCTACGAGCCACAGGATCTGGGATCGCGGGACGACACCACTCCCGACGACTATCCGGACTACGCCCACAAGGTGGCGAGCGAAGTCGCCAAGGGCGAGGCGAAGCGCGGCATTCTTCTTTGCGGCAGCGGCGTCGGGATGGACATCGTGGCCAACCGTTATCACGGTGTACGCGCCGCGCTGGCCTGGCAGCCGGAGATCGGGGAGATGTCGCGGCGCCACAATGACTCGAACGTGCTGGTTCTTCCGGCGCGCTACATGTCCAACGACGAGGGAGTGGCGACGATGAAGGCGTGGCTGGATGCTAGATTCGAGGGCGGCCGCCACGAGCGTCGCGTGAAGAAGATCGAGCCTGGAGACAAGTGATGGGGGCCCAGACAATTTCCGAAAAGACGGCGGCAAGGACGGGGATGCCCTTGGCATCGCTCGGCGAATCCGATCCCGAGATTGCCGGCCTCATCGACAGCGAGGTCAACCGGCAGCAGAGCGGCCTCGAGCTCATCGCCAGCGAGAATTTCGTTTCGCCCGCGGTGATGGAGGCAATGGGAACCCCGTTGACCAACAAGTACGCGGAGGGCTTGCCGGGCAAGCGGTACTACGGCGGGTGCGAATTCGTCGACATGGTCGAGCAATGCGCGATCGACAGAGTGAAGCAGCTTTTCTCCGCCGATCACGCCAACGTGCAGCCGCATTCCGGCGCGCAGGCGAATGCTTCGGTCTATCTCGCGTTCCTCAAGCCCGGCGAGACCATCCTCGGATTGGATCTGTCGCAGGGCGGCCATCTCACTCACGGCTCGCCGGTGAATTTTTCCGGCCTCCTCTACAACGCGATCCATTACGGCGTCGGTGACGACGGACGCATCGACTACGCCGCGATGCAGCGGATTGCGCGCGAGCGGAAGCCGAAGATGATCATCGCCGGGGCCAGCGCCTATGCGCGCATCATTGACTTCGAGCCATTCGCCGAGGTTGCGAGCGAGATCGGCGCGAAGTTCGTGGTGGACATGGCCCACTTCGCCGGGCTGGTGGCGACCGGGTATCACCCGTCGCCGGTGCCTGTTGCCGACGCGGTGACCAGCACCACGCACAAGACGCTGCGCGGTCCGCGGGGAGGTCTCATCCTGTGCAAGGCCGAACACGCCAAGGCGATCGACAAGGCGGTGTTTCCGGGAACTCAGGGTGGACCGCTCGAGCACGTCATCGCGGCGAAAGCTGTCGCGTTCAAGGAAGCGCTCGACCCATCGTTCCGCGATTACTGCGGACAGATCATACGCAACGCCCAGGCACTCGCGGCGGCGCTCGGGGAGCATGGCTTCAACATCGTGTCGGGCGGGACCGACAACCACCTGATGCTCATTGATCTGCGCAACAAGGGCGTCACGGGCAAAGTGGCTGAGAAAGCGCTCGACGCCGCCGGGATCACCGTCAACAAGAATACGGTTCCCAAAGAGACGCAGTCGCCGTTCGTAACGAGCGGGATTCGCATTGGGACGCCGGCGGTGACGACACGCGGAATGCGGGAGCGCGAGATGCAGCAGATCGCCCGGCTGATCGACAAAGTCATCTCCAGCAACGGTGACCCCGGCGTGGCGACATCAGTCAAGGAAGAAGTACTCGACTTGACGAATCGATTCCCGCTCTACAAATCCTTTCCTACAATGGCGACCAACCGATAGATGGCAGAGCTGGCGTTTCGCGAAGGAATAATGGACCGGATTCGCATCCGCGAGCCGCGCTTTGACGAGCAGGCGTATCTGTTCGTTCTTTCCGCGCTCGAGGTGTGCCAGGCCCAGCTCTCAATGCGCCGTCACATCAGCGGCACCGAGCTCGCTCACGCCTGCCGCAACCTCGCCCTCGACCGGTACGGCTTGATGGCGCGCGTCGTACTCGAGCACTGGGGAATCTCGGCGACGGCCGACATCGGCGATATCGTTTTCACACTCGTCGACCTTGGCTTCCTGCTCAGCCAGGCGCAGGACACACGCGACGAATTCGTTGGAGTTTTCGATTTCGACAGCGCGTTCGAGCGCGACTACCCCTGGAACTGCGCGCACCAGGTCTAACTCCCGGTTTCGGTAAATGCCCGTCAGGGTGGTCAGCGCGGAAGAGTCGGCGGAGCGCGACCGGGCAGCCATTGAGAGAGGCACTCTTTCGCGAACGCTGATGCAGCGCGCGGGCGCCGCCGCGGCCGGCGAAATCGCCAGGGCGTTCGGCGCCCGATTGAACGACGGCGTGATGATCTTCGCGGGGACCGGTAACAACGGTGGAGATGGCTGGGTGGTCGCCGGCTGCCTGGCTCGCCTGGGAGTGCCAGTGAGTGTGGTCGAGTCCGGCGACCCGACAACGCCCGACGCGATCGCCGAGCGCAGAGCGGCGGTGGAAGCTGTTTCCGTTTTGCAGGGGCCAATAGCGGAGAGCGAGCCCGGTGTTCCCGGGGTCGTCGTTGACGCACTGCTTGGCACGGGTTTCCGCGGGGATCCGCGCGGTCGTGTTCGCGATTCGATTGCCACCGTCAATCTCCTCCGACAGCGTGGATCACGCGTCGCATCGCTCGATATCCCCAGCGCGCTCGACGCCACAACGGGTGAGCATGCCGGCTGCGTCGTCGCCGACATGACGCTCAGCTTCGGTGGGTTGAAGCGCGGGCTGCTCCTGGCTCGCGACTGCGCGGGCGAGATCGTCGTGATCGATATCGGACTCGATGACGGGGGAGTGGACGGGGGACTGCCGCTCCTCGTCGACCGTGACTGGGTGGCAGCCCGGATTCCTCCGATCAGATTCGACGCGCACAAAGGACAGCGAAAGCATCTCGCGATCATCGCGGGAGGGCCGGGCATGGCCGGCGCTGCCGTTCTTGCGACGCGCGCGGCACTCAGAAGTGGGATCGGACTCGTGCGGACGATCGTTGCGGGCGAAAACGCGGCCGCCGTCCTCGCCGCGACTCCTTCCGCGCTTATTTCTTCGTGGCCATTCACCGCGGACGAGATGGAGCGTGAAATATCCAGCTGGGCAGATGCGATTGTCATCGGCCCTGGCATCGGCCGCTCGAAAGAGGCGAGAGAGCTGCTCGACCTCGTCCTCCGCGGCACCCGACACCCGATCATACTTGATGCCGATGCGATCAACGCTTTCGAGGGAGATGTTCCAGCTCTTCGCGATCATCTGCGGGGGCGACAGTCCATGGTGACACCTCACCCTGCCGAATTCGCGCGTCTGGCCGGGACTGATGTGAAGACGGTGCTGGCGGAGAGATTCGACATCGGCCGGTCGCTGGCTTCCGATCTCGGCGCCGCTGTGCTGCTCAAGGGAACCCCAACGGTGATTTTTGCTCCGACCGGCGAGCGACTGGTATCGGCACGCGGGACCGCCGCGCTGGGAACGGGCGGGAGCGGAGACGTACTGGCGGGGATCGCTGGAACCATCCTCGCTCAAACGGGCAACGCGATGATTGCGGCGGGGTGTGCGGCGTGGGTTCATGGCCGTGCCGCCGAGCTGTGTGGGTACGTGCGCGGTACGACGCTCGAGGATGTGCTGTATGCGCTGCCTCGAGCGTGGAACGAAGAAGAGATCCCACTCGAGTCGCCGCTTATTGCGCGGCTCCCGGCGGTCGCTCAATGAGCGGACGCAGGCCAATTCTTCCCGACGACCACATCGCGCTCGGGCCCGGGAAAGAATTCGACCTCGTCCGCGTGTTGCTCGCGGAATGGGGACAGTCGGCGACCGGAGTCGGTGACGATGCGGCGGTGATCGACGTACCGCCGGGTGAGAAGCTCCTCGTTACAACGGATACTTCGGTCGACGGTGTCCACTTCCGGCGTGAATGGCTCAACCACTTCGAGATCGGCTATCGCGCCACTGCTTCCGCGCTCAGCGATCTCGCGGCGATGGCAGCCCGGCCTTTGGGAGTCGTGATCTCCCTCACGCTCCCGCAAGCCGATCGCGAGGAGGCGACGGCGCTCGCGACCGGCATCCGTGAGGGAGCATCGGCCAGCCCGTGTCCGATCATAGGCGGTGACCTGACCGCGGGAAAAACGCTCTCGATCACCGTGACAGCCCTGGGCAGCACCGCCAACCCGCTCTCGCGATCGCGAGCAACCGTTGGACAGCGTGTGTACGTCACCGGGAAGCTTGGCGGATCGGCGGCGGCACTGCGTGCATGGCAGGCGGGGAAGGAGCCAAGTGATGCCGACCGCGCGCGCTTTGCGCATCCAGTTCCACGGATCGAAGCCGCCGTCGCGCTCGCGGCACTCGGGGCAACCGCGGCGATCGACCTCTCCGACGGGCTCATGGGAGACCTCGCGCACATCGCCGCGGCGAGCAACGTCTCCATCGAAGTGGACCTCGATCGTATTCCGCGCGTGTCCGGGGTTTCCCCCATGGAGGCAGCGGCTTCCGGAGAAGAGTATGAGCTCGCGATAACCGCCGCCGGCATCGATGTCCGCGCTTTTT
>JBDSRC010000090.1:0-6430 GCA_039929505.1 Gemmatimonadaceae bacterium | reverse complement strand
CGGCCGCCCGGAATCTGTAGGTCGACTGGAATCGGCAGCCGTCCGGTCGCCAGCGGCTCGGTGTGATTGGGATCGACGAAGTGGTGAAGATCGTGACCGCTCGCCATGAACACCCAGCCAGGATCGACGGCGGCAATCGCAACGAGGGCGCCTGCTTCTTTGCTCGGACCGGAAGCAGCTTGCCACGTTCTGCCACCATTCGCGCTAATCACGACCGACGGATCTCTCCCGACCGCGAGAACCGTGTTGGCGCTGGTGAAGTCGACCGCGTACCGCCGTCCAGGCATCGCCGTGCGGCGCCATGTGTCGCCACCGTCCTCGGTAAAGAAGGCAAGTCCCTCTCCGACTGCCACGCCGCGCTTGCCACGAAAAGCGATGCCATGCAATGGCTTTTCCGCTTCCGCCATCCGCTCCCACGAATGTCCGCCGTCAGTGGAGCGGTAGATCACTCCAGCGGAGTACGGGTGACTGCCGGTGGTCGCAAAGACGGTCGACCCTTCCCCGAGGGCGAGGCCGGTCACGGAATTCTCGCTCCCCGCCCCTCCCCCGCCGTCCTTCACGAGGCCGATCAGCTCCCACGTTCCACCGCCGTCCAGGGTGCGCATTATCTGCCGGTTCTGGGCGTTGGTTCCGACGACGATAGCGTCGGGCCCGAGCACGAGCAGCTCATGCGCCTCGACTGAATAGCCCCTTCCGATTGCCTTCTCCGTCTCCACCGGAACCCACGTCTCTCCGCCATCGGTGGTCCGGAGGATGTGCTGATCGCCGACAATCCACCCGTTGTTCGCGTCAGCGAAGCCGATGTCCCTCAGCCTGGTCCCTTCGCCATCGAACAGTGTTTGCCGTTCCCACGACTTGCCGCCATCGCGGGTGCGGAACAGGAGAGTGTGAGTCGAGGAGTGGCCGCCGAGTGCCCAGCCGATATTGTGGTTGAGCATTCTTACGGCGTACAGCTCACCGCCATACTCACCGTGGATCTTGGTCCGCGGAATTGATGTCCGCCATTCCGGCTGTACCCGGGACGCGAGGCCGGGGGATGTCTGACGTTGCTGCGCCAATACTCCGGACGCGGTCATCGCGAGCAGCGCCATAAATGAAATCGTTCGAAAGAGCTTCTTCATAGATCTACCTCTCCTGGTAATGGATACTTCATTAGGGGATTCCAGATTTGTTCAGCATTCAGCGTCCCACAGAGCCGACCAACACAAATGCCGACCATCGGGAAGGGTGCTCGCCTCCCTCCCGCGCCAGGTGTCGCCGGCGCACCTCGTGCAAGGCGCGAGCTGGCTCGCTCCCGGCATGAAGCGCCGCGTAAAACTCCCGCATGAACTCCGCGGCCGATCCATCCTCGACGCGCCAGAGAGTAACAACTGCACCGCGCGCGCCCGCCGAGAGAAAAGCGTGTGGCAACCCGATCACACCTTCACCACGGACGCGCTGGCCGAGCGCCGTCTCGCACGCTGAAAGCGTGACCAGCTCGGTCCGCAACTGCAACCGGCGAATGGCAGCGAGATCGAGGGCGCGGTCCGCCAGAACGACGTGCGTCTGCTCGGGTCGGCGATCACTTACGCGCGCGTGTGCGGCGAAATGAATGAACCGGTACCGGCCCGGATCGCGACCCAGCCAGCGCTTCATCGTTGCCTCCCTTCCGACCAGCACATCGGAACCATCCCGCTCGAACATCCTACCGATCGCGCGCGCTTCTTCCGCCGCGTACGGAAGCGGAGCAAAGACCTCGGCGCCCGCGCTTCGCTCCGCCGACGGTGATGTCTCCGAGCTCCCCGCGGGATTACCGACGGCGAGCACGGCTCGCTTCCACGCAGTTTGTCGCGGCGCCGACGCGAGGTGCAGCGCTACCGAGGCGGAAGGCGCGTAGGTGATCAGATGCGTCGCTCCCAGGGGCTCCACGCTGGCGCCGGGAATGAGCACTTCCAGCGGCACGTAAGCGAGGGGTCCATCGACAATCGCCAGCAGTTCCGTCTCCGCGGTCGGCTTCAACGGCGCCAACAACGCGTCGAATCCGCGGCGCGCGGCAACTTTCCAATCTGCGCCCGCATCTGGGCGCTCGATCGCGCCGCGCAGAAAATCGACGACCACTTCGAGGGAGTCCGCGCTTCCAAGCCGCGCGCCGCGTATCTCACCCTGCGTAATCCACCACCCGTACACCGCGCTGTCCCCCCAGTGGAAGGCGACCAGCGCCCGGCCGGCGGGCAACAAACCGAAACGGATCTCCTGCAATGTCGCCGGAACGGCTTGACGCACCCGCGCCGTAATCGATGCACTCCGCTCGGTCGCTTCCAGTGAGTCGAGAGTTACTGTCATCGTGGCTATCTCACGGGCCGCCGCGGTTTGCAGCTCCGGCTGCCTGACCGAGCGACGCGCTTCCTCACGCTCCCGCAATCGCTGTCGCACTTCCTCGATCCGTGTGTTGGCGGTCGCGCGCACGCCACGCTCCGAAAGAATGTCCAGCAGCAGGCGCGCACGCGCACGCTCGGCGGCGATGAATGCATCCTCGAAACGACCGGCGGCAATCAACGTGCGTACCGCCCCTTCGTACGCACTCGCCCACGGCTCGGCGACTCCCACGCGCAGATCACCGAGCGCCAGTCGGCCGCGCGAAGATTCGAGCAGATCCATCGCGCGGAGATACGCGGCCGATGCATCGCTACCGGCGGTGGCTTCGAGAACCACACCGCGAGCCTGCAACGCCTCGAACTGCCCCTCCGGATCACCAAGTGAATCCGCGATGCTTACGGCCTCGTCCGCCCAGCGCGTTGCGGCGGCGCGATCTCCGCGGGCGATCGCTGCGCGCGCAAGTTTCGCCCGCGCGCTTCCGCGCTGACGACCGTAGCGCAGCGAATCCGATAGCGAGAGCGCTGCTCGCAGCGATACTTCGGCTTCGCCCGGCTTCCCTTCCGCCAGCGACAGCTCGCCGAGTGACAGATGGGCCACCACTTCCTGATATGGAAGCTTCAGCTCGCGGCCGAGTGCGAGAGCGCGAACCAGGTACGGCTTCGCCGCTTTTCGATTCCCGATCTGCAGGTGAGCGGCGCCGAGTGATGTGAGAACGAGCGACTGTCCCCGGCGCTCCCCCACTCGTTCGGCGTGTCCGAGTGCTTCCTCGCGGAGCTGAATGGCGCGCTCCATATCTCCCGTCGACGCAATCACGTTGGAGAGGTTGTAGAGACCCTGCGCGATGCCGAGCTCGCTCTTCCTGCGGCGATTGATCACCAGCGCCTGCTCGAGCACGCGAGTAGCATCGTCGAAGCGTCCGACGTGTCTGTAGTCGATGGCGAGCTGATTGAATGCCAGCGCGATCTGCGACGTGTCGTGCAGCTCCCGGCTGACGGCGAGCAATCGCTCGTTCGCGGCGATCGCCGCCGCGTAATTACCGCTCAGCGAATTGGCTTCTCCGAGAACATGAACGGCCCCAGCCTCGAGGCGCAGGTCATCGGCATCCCTCGCGAGCCGCTGTGCGACGCGCGCCTCGATGAGCGCTGAGTCGAGCAGCCCGCGCCGGCTGTACATGAGCGCGCGCTGATTGCGAAGCGCAGCCTCGCGTTTTTTATCGCCTGCGGCGAGTGGGCTCGCCTGGGCCAGCACTGCGCGGGCGCTGTCGAAGCGGGAGAGACGGATGAAGGCGTTCGCATAGGCGATTGATGCGCGCCACAGATTTGCCGTATCGCGCGCGGAGACGAGCGAGTCGCGGAGTACTCTATAGTGGTCGAGTGCCTCCGAGACGCGACCGCCTGCGCGCAGGCTGTCGGCGAGGGCCAGGCGTGGAGGCGGGGGCCTGCCGGCGTCGCCGCCGCTCCCAACGCAGCCAAGTGCTGCAAGCATTATCAATGCGATATGCCTCACCTGCCGACTACTCGCTGAGCCTGGGGAACCGAACCTCACGCAACCCGGAGCGAGCGATTACCTGCCGCATCCGGTTCATCGCCTGGATTTCCCAGAACAGCGCGGCGCCCGGTGCAGTCTGCGGCAGTGAGGTGGCGGCGAGACTGACGGTGGTGTCCGTTACTTCCCGCTGGTGCAGCACGGTCCCGCTCGCGGAATAGAGACGCACGCGGTAGCTGCTCGCCTCCGTCGCGCGCACCCAGGTGGCAATCAGAGTTGTACCTCGGGTCTGCGTGACAACGTGCAGCGAATCGGTCGGCCCGCGCATGGCGACGGTCTGAGGCGCGGGTCGCCGCCATGCATCGACGCGCCACGTGCCGACGGCGAGCAGGGTGATCCCGGCGGCGAGCGCCAGCCACCGGGCAGATACAAAGTCACGCCGGCGCGGCGCGTCAAGCGGCCTGATGTCGGCTGTCGTTTGAGCTGAAGCCGCACTTCCCTTCGCCGCACGACTCTCCGCCGCGCGGACCTCTATCGCGCGCTGCGCCAGCATCCAGCAGCGATCGCAGGCGAAGAAGTGCGCCTCGAAAGCCTCGGCCTCGTCGTCGGGCAGCTGGCCCGCCGCGTAGCGCGCCTCGAAGTCGCCCTCGTCGGCATCGGCGCAGGTGATCCCGCTCGATTTCATATCATAAAGTTCCCGACGGCCCGGAAACGTTTCACTGGTCGCGGCTGCGGAGCAGTTCGGACAGCCTCAGTAGCGCGCGGTGCTTGCGGACGCGCAGCGCGCCGGCGGAAACTCCCATCTGATCGGCGACATGGGCGGTCTCCTGCCGTTCGAAAAAGATCACCCGCAGGAGTGTACGGTCGTCTTCCTCGAGCCCCTCCAGCGCTCGGCGGACAGCCGCGCACCGTTCCTCGCTGATCAGCGCGACGAGCGCGTCGGGCTCCGCTGATTGATCGCGCTGCGTCCAGCGCGAGAGCGCGCGCTCCTCGCGAATCGCGGATCGCTGGCGGTGAAGACAGATGTGACGCGCGGTCTGAAAGACGAAGCCCGGCAGCGCCGCGACGTCGTCGACGCCACCAGCGCGCAGCGCGTCCAGCACCCGGCGCAGGGTCTCCTGTGCGACGTCCTCAGCCGCGGCCGGGTCGCGCAGTCGGCGCGTCGCAAAGATGCGGATCCGCTCCCAGAAGCGCTCTGCAATATCCGACTCGGCCAGGAGTGCGGGCTCGCCACTGCCTCGACGCCCGTTTCCGCCATCGCCGCCATCGCGGATCACACGTGTCGTGTAACGCTCCCCGCCGATCGGCGACTTATCAACTGAACCCGCGGTCGCCGCCTGTCGTTTGGCGGCCGAGTCGGGCAGCAGCGACAACGGACGCCGCCCCTCGCCCGCTAACGTACCGGCGGTCACAGGGCGAAGCAAGACGAGGCGCCTCTGCTGAATGGCGCTCGACAAGGCCACCGTGCTGGCCGACACCTATGCCGACGGATTACTGATGCGTACAAGGAGCACTAGGGAGATGCGAAAACGCCTCTGGTCCAGCGCCATCCTGCTCGGGGTCGCGGCCGTCGCCGCTCCGCCATTCGCCTGGGCTCAGGTCGCTGAGACTGGCTCCTACACCGTCAGCTACCAGTCTGCCCTCGGTAAGGAACCTGCAGGCGGTCCGCTGACTTTTGTTTGGCGTGGCCCGAACGGACGCTTTGCCGAGCCGCCGTACTTACCGGGCTTATCCCGCAACCATCCCCCGGCGGCGGCACGACGATGGAAGATCAACACGCATCTCTTCGCGGCGAACATCGCTCTCAAAGACGCCGTCAGCGATGGCATGGTGACCATCCCGCCCTTCGGTGAGTTTCCAGTGGCCGCCGCGGCGCTAAGCGCGCTGAAGGCCTACCCAGCCACGTACCGGGCTGGAGTGCTGGGGCCCGATCTCTTCCCGGAGATGTACACCGGTGGTTGGGCCATCCACTCGGACATGCTGGAAACCGAGAAGTGGCTGGCCGACAACTGGATGCGCCACGTCTGGTCGAGGGCACGGGAGTGGCCAAAGCAGGATGAGCGCGATCGCGTCATGGCGTTCGCTTACGGATTCCTGACGCACGCGGCGGGTGACATGTTCGCGCACACGTACGTCAGCCGGAAAGCCGACGGCGCCTGGGTAAGCGGGCCCGACTTTCCGCGGCCGCATTCCACTGCGATCAAGCACATCGTGCTCGAGGGATACATCGGCGCCCGCACTCCACCGACAGACGAGACGATGGATGTATGGCCCAGGTTTGTCGCCGAGGTGCTGATCAAGGATCCGGCCGTCAGACAGCACACTCGGAACCTCAAGCACTATCAGACGTGGCTCGCGATTTACGACTGGCTCGGTCCGCAAATCCAGAAGGCCAGGCAGCAGATGAACAACAATATCCGGAACGATGCCCCCTACTGGATGAAGTGTTCCGTCAACCCCGTATCGTGCGCGAAGAAGGAGCAAATGGAATCCTGGCAGCTCGACATCGACCGCGGTCTTCGCGCGCTCGTCGACAGCAGCCAGACCCTCGGCGAAAAGATGATGGACGGAAAAACAACCGAGGGCATCA
>JBDSRC010000089.1:0-2861 GCA_039929505.1 Gemmatimonadaceae bacterium | reverse complement strand
CATGTCCATCAGCTTGCCGTTGATGAGGCCCTGGCTGAACGTGACGGTGCGGACTGCGGACACCTGCATCGTGTCCAGCGGTGGAATCCTGCGAAGCGTGGCGGGGATCGCCACCGGCGTGACCGGCGTTTCGTTCGTGGTTTCGAGCGTCAGCAGATCACGCGTCGTTTCCCAGTCGCGCGGCCTGGTCTGAAACACGTAGCGGTCATATGGCAGATTCCGTAACACGCTTCGTCCCCCGGGCGCATCGCTCCCGCGCACGAGCAGCTCCACGCGCTCACCGGTGGTGAGCAGGATCTCCTTCACCTCTACCGGCTTCTCGAACAGCCCGCCGTCGCTGCCCACCTGCAGAAAAGTGTGTCCGCTCAGAGCGAGGCGGTACATCCGGCCCGCGGATGCGTTGAGAACACGCCAGCGCTGCACTTCTCCGCTCCGAATCCTGATCGTCGGCATCACCTGGCCGTTGACGAAGAGGACGGGGCCTTCGCGACCGTTACTCTCGTCGACCACGGCATGGTGTGCGTGCGGATCCGGGAAGTCGATCGATCCGTCGGCGAGAAAGCGATTGTCGGAGAGGATCAGCAGCTTGTCCGGCATCGAGGCCGGCAGTGGATCATCCGCGGCGCGAACTATGATGCCGCCGAACAATCCCTTCCCTATCGCGTATCCGGCGCGATGGTCGGGATGCGGGTGATACCAATAGGTCCCGGCTGTGCCTGGACGCACGGTGAAGACGTAGTCGTGCGTCTCGCCCGGCTTGATCGGGTGGAACGGGCTACCGTCAGACTCGAATGGAAGATGGATTCCGTGCCAGTGAACGGTGGTCGCCTCGGGGAGATCGTTCCTGAAGTGCACGATGACCTTGTCGCCCTCTCGCACATCGAGCGTTGGCCCCGGGACGCGTCCATTGTAGGCGAAAACTTCCGACGCGACGCCTGGCTGCAGTGACATCGTCGCCAGCGCGGCGGTGAGATTGACCTCGACCGTCTTCGGCACCTTCGAGTTGTTGACGAGCACTGCCCGGCCCGAAACCGTGTCTTCGCGCGATGGGGGATTATCGCGCGCGATGTGCTCGTGGGCTGCGGCACGAGACCCTTTATGCGCAGGCTGAGCAGACAATGGCCCGACAGATCCGGACAATGTCAGCACCGTCAGCAGCATGAGCCTGTTAGTCATCCGACTCCGCCCGAGGGTTATCAAGAGCGCCAATATCGGGACTATGGTCCGGCAGAGCAAGAAGATCCGTTAGGACTGATATACGTGATTGGACAATTATCATGCGATGGTCGCGAGCATCTCCCTGAGAGCGCTCGCGCTCTGCGGGCGCTGGGCGGCGTCCTTCGCCAGCAGCCGCATTACCATCGCCGACACCGCGTGCGGCACGTCCGGTTTCAGCACATCCGGAGGCCTGGCGACCTCGTTCAGCACTTTCGCGATCAATGAGATCGGCGACTTCGCCTCGAACGGCGGACGCCCGGTAAGACACTCGTAGAGCACCACGCCCACGGAGTACAGGTCGCTCCTCGCATCCACGCTCTCCGCCAGCAGCTGTTCCGGCGCCATGTATGTCGGAGTGCCCACTACCATCCCCGCCTGAGTCAGCGCGCTCGTCCGCTCGGCGAGACGGGCAACGCCGAAGTCCATCACCTTGAGTGTCCCCGCTGCATCGATCAGCAGATTCTGCGGCTTGATGTCGCGGTGGATGATGCCCTCGCCGTGCGCGCACTCGAGCGCGTCCGCGAGCTGTCGCGCGATCGCCAGCGTCGCCTCCACGCCCAGCTGACCCCGCGAATCCAGCACCGCGCGCAGTGTCGTACCCTCCACGAATTCCATCGTCACGAAGAAGACACCGTCGGCAGTACCAAAGTCGTGCGTGCGCACGATATTGCGATGGGAGATGTGCCGCGCCAGCTTGATCTCGTTGCGAAAGCGGTCCATCGCTGTTTCGTCGGCGCTGAGCAGCTCCCGTCTCAGGGTCTTGATCGCTACCCGTTCGCCCAGCTCCCTGTCCTCGGCGAGATAGACCATTCCCATCCCGCCGCTCCCGATCGGGCGCTCGATGGCGTACCTGGACGCGAACGCGTCGCCAGGTCTGAGAGCTTCCGGCGCGTCGTAATCCGTGAGCGGCGCCTCACTCACTCCCGCAATCTCCTCACGCAGCTTCTCGATCTGGCCGCGCAGCCTCCGCTCTCGCTGCCGGATCCCCGCCACCATGCTATCGAACACGCGCGCCAACGTTCCCAGCTCGTCAATCCGCTTCGACACATTATCCAGGGAGCCCGTGGTGTATCCCCCGTGCTCGACCGCTACGGCCGCCGCGACGATCCGGACCACGTCCCGCAGATACTCCTTCTCCCGTTCGCGCAGTTCCTGCTTTTCAAGGCAGGCACTAATGCGGGCGCGCAACAGTACGGGGTCGAATGGCTTGGGCAGATAGTCCTCCGCCCCCCGCTCGATGCACCGCGCGATGCTGGCGATGTCGTCGAGCGCCGAGATCATGATCACCGGAATATCACGCGTCGCTTCGGAAGCCTTGAGCTGGCCCAGCGTCTCGTAACCATCCATGTGCGGCATCATCACGTCGAGCAGAACAATGTCGAATGAATCGGCCCCCACGAGATGGAGCGCTTCCGGCCCGCTCGACGCACAAACCACCGTGTGGCCCTCGCGCTCCAGCCTCCGCTGGAGAACGCCTCTGTTCTCCTCGACATCGTCGACGACGAGCACACGCGCCGTCCTCCGTACCCGTGCACCCGGAGGCTCGGCGGGAGCCACCTGTACCCAGGCCGGCGCGCTGAAGGCAGTCGTCGGCTCCGCGCGCGGCCTGTCGGTCGGCAGCAAGCGCTCCGCGGCATTCCTCA
>JBDSRC010000088.1:0-6685 GCA_039929505.1 Gemmatimonadaceae bacterium | reverse complement strand
CGCCACCACACCTTTCTCTTCACCCTCGACAAGAAGACCGTCATCGATGGCGCGATCAAGCGCGGGGGCGGCGACGCGAGCTACATCAATCATTCCTGCGAGCCCAACTGCGAGGCCGTAATCACGGGTAAGCTGATATACATTCACGCGCTCGAGACCATCGAGCCGGGGACTGAGCTCGCGTACGACTATCAGTACGAGCGGACCGGGGAGAACGACGACGAGCTCGAGAAGTTCTACGTCTGCAAATGCGGGGCGCCGGGGTGCAGGGGATCGATAATGAAGCCGGCCGCCAAGCCCCGCCCAAAGCGCAAGAACTCGAAAAAGAAGGGCATGCGGCTTAAGTTGCGATAATGCCCGCCAAGAGCTTCTACTACCGCGAATCGGAAGGTATCCGCGTGACCGTTCGGCCGATCTATCTGCGCGACCATTCCGAGCCTTCGCAGAGCCACTACGTGTTCGCGTACTTCGTGCGCATCGAAAACGTAGGGAAGCTCGCCGCGCAGCTCCTCACCCGGCGGTGGCTGATCCACGATTCCGTTGGCGACGGGGTTGATACGGAAGTGATCGGCGAAGGCGTCGTGGGTGAACAGCCGACCATCGCTCCGGGAGCTGTGCACCAATATCAGAGCTTCTGCATTCTCAAGTCGGGCGAGGGCTACATGGAGGGCCACTATGGGTTCCTTACGCAGAACGGCGACTCGTTCGAGGCCGCGATCCCGCGCTTCACATTGAGCGCCAGCGAATCCACGAGTCTCCCGTCCTGAACCACCGCCGACGCGTCATCTACGATATCTCGGTACCGATCCGGTCGGGGGGGATCGTGTATCCCGGAAACCCGGAAATCGAGATCTCGCTGCAGCAGTCGATTGCCGCCGGCGCCGGCGCGAACGTCTCAACGCTACGGTTCGGGTCGCACACCGGAACGCACGTCGATGCGGCGCGGCACTTTTTCGTGGAGGGACAACCCGTAGATCTCATCCCCCTCGAGAAGCTGGTCGGCCCGGCGCTGCTGGTTGCGCTCAGCGACGACGTGCGCTCCATCGGAGAGGCCGATCTCAGGGTACTCGATCTCGGCGGCCACAAGCGGGTTCTTCTTCGCACGCGCAACTCGGCGCTCCTTTCGGCAAAGGAGTTTGTGAAGGACTACACGTTCCTCGCTCCTGACGGAGCAGCGTACCTCGTCGAAAAGGGAGTGGAGCTCGTCGGAGTGGACTATCTGTCGATCGAGCAGTTCCATAGCGGCCATCACCGCACGCACCGCACGCTGCTCGAGCGCTCCATCGTCATCGTCGAGGGTCTCGACTTTTCCGTTCCTCCTCCCGGTGAGTACGAGCTCGTGTGCCTCCCGTTGAGGATCGAGGGTTGCGACGGGGCGCCGGCCCGGGCGATTCTCATCGCGTGAAGGCGATCCACCACATTTTCTTCGACATCGGCGGCGTCCTCGGCTCGAACGGCTGGGACCGGGAGCAAAGGAGCCGCGCCGTCGAGCGCTTCAGTCTCGATGCCGACGACTTTCAATGCCGTCACGAGGAAGTGGTTGGCGAGTGGGAAGAGGGAAGAATCACGATCGATGAGTATCTCGACATTGCGATCTTCCACTGCGAGCGCCAGTTCTCGCGCGGGGAATTCGTCGATTTCATGTTCGCGCAGAGCGTACCCAACGAGACGGTAGTCGGTTTCGCCAGACGCCTTACCCGCGAAAGCCGCTTCACGCTCATGACGCTCAATAACGAGGCGGACGAGCTCAACCGGCACCGCATCGAGAAGTTCGGCGTCGGCGGAATTTTCGAAGCCTTTCTCTCGTCGTGCTGGCTGGGCGTCCGCAAGCCGACCAACCGGTTCTACTCGCGCGCGCTCGCAATCGCGCAGGCCGATCCGGCAACATCGCTCTTCATTGACGACAGGGCGCAGAATGTGGCCCCGGCGCGTGCACTCGGAATGACCGCGATACTGTTCGAATCCGCGGACCAGCTGCGCTCTGAACTGGAGCGTGTTCTCCAACTCGACCTTTCTGGAGCATAGTCATGCGCTTGGCGATGATCGGCCTCGGCCGAATGGGCGGCAACATGTCGGAGCGATTGATGAAGGGAGGACACGAAGTAGTCGTGTTCGATCGCAGCCCCGAGTCAATCGCGAAGTATGTGTCGCAGGGGGCGGCCGGGGCCTCGAGTGCGAGGGATGTCACGTCGAAGCTCACTTCACCGCGCGTCGTCTGGATAATGGTCCCAGCCGGAAAACCAGTGGATGACACCATTGCCACCCTCCTTCCCGGCCTCGCCAAAGGCGACGTCATAATCGACGGCGGAAACTCCAACTATCGTGAGACGCTGCGCCGCGCCGAGATGCTGGCGCATGAGGGAATCGACTTCGTCGATTCAGGAACGAGCGGCGGGATCTGGGGACTCGCCAACGGATACTGCCTGATGATTGGCGCCACTGACAAAGCCTTCAAGCTGTGCGAGCCGATTTTCAAGACGCTGGCCCCGAAGGATGGCTACGCCCATGTCGGTCCTCCGGGCGCGGGTCATTACGTGAAGATGATTCACAATGGAATCGAATACGGCGCGCTCCAGGCTTACGCCGAAGGCTACGAGATTCTCCACGCATCGAAGAACTTCAAGTTCGATCTTCACCAGATTGCGGCGGTGTGGAACCGCGGCAGCGTCGTGCGGTCGTGGCTCAACGAGCTCGCGGAGCGCGCACTGAGCAAGGATCCCGAGCTCTCGGGTCTCAAGGGCTACGTGGAGGATTCAGGCGAAGGACGCTGGACCGTTCAGGAAGCGATCGACCTCGATGTCCCCGCGCCCGTTATCACTCTGTCTCTGCTGACGCGGCTCAGGTCCCGCCAGTCGGAGTCGTTCTCGGCCAAGGTGATCGCCGCTCTGCGCAACGAATTCGGTGGTCACGCGGTAAAGAAGACATGAAGACTCCGCAGGCGCTTCCCATGGTGCGCGCGCCACGCGCGTCGGGTACCCGTGAGATGGCGGATCCGTGCACGGTCGTGATTTTCGGCGGCTCCGGCGACCTGACGCGGCGTAAGCTGCTGCCTGCCCTCTATTATCTCGCCGAGCACAAGCTGTTGCACGACAACTTCGCGCTGCTTGGCGTCGCGAGGGAGCCCAGCAGCGATGAGTCGTATCGAAAGGTGATGCGGGAGGAGATCTCGAAGTCCGACGAAATCCACCGCGTCGACGACGAGGTCTGGCAGTGGCTGTCCGAGCGGACGTTCTACACGCACGGTGATTTCACCAAGGACGCAGCATACGAGACGATAGGAGCGCGGCTGAAGGAGATCGAGGCGGACCGGCCGCAGGACCAGCGCAACCGGTTGTTCTACCTGGCGATCCCTCCCAGCGTGTTCGAGCCGACGCTCGAGCATCTGTGTCGAAGCGGACTGGCCAGGCGCACGATGTCCTACGAAGAAAGGCCGTGGTACCGAGTCGTGATCGAGAAGCCGTTCGGTCGCAGCCTCGACAGCGCGCGTGCGCTCAACCGGCTCGTGCTGGACCAGTTCGGCGAGCACCAGATTTATCGCATCGATCACTATCTGGGAAAGGAGAGCGTTCAGAACATCCTGGTGTTCCGTTTCGCCAACTCGATCTTCGAGCCGCTCTGGAACCGGAACTATATCTCTCACGTGCAGATCATCGTCGCCGAGGCGGTGGGAGTCGAGGGACGCGGCAAGTACTATGAGGAGGCGGGAATTCTCCGCGACATGTTCCAGAACCACCTGTTGCAGCTCCTCACGCTGGCGGCGATGGAGCCGCCGAGCGCCTTCACCGGCGACGCCGTGCGCGACGAGAAGGTAAAAGTACTGCGCTCAATACGCCCTTTGACCGGCAATGGAGAGCCACCCGTCGTAGCCGGGCAGTATGCCGAGGGGACGCACGATGGGAAGCCAGTCTTTGGCTATCGTCAGGAGCCCAACGTCAACCCGATGTCCGTCACTCCCACGTACGCCGCGATGCGGGTTTCAATCGACAACTGGCGCTGGAAGGGCGTCCCATTCTACCTGCGGTCGGGAAAGCGCCTCGGGCGCCGCATCTCCGAGATATCGGTGCAGTTCCGATCGCCCCCGCTGATGCTGTTCGATCAACACACCGTTGAGGCCATGGCACCGAGTGTGCTTGTAATGCGGGTGCAGCCGGACGAAGGAATCTCGCTGCGGTTCCAGGTGAAAACCCCCGGCGCAGTGCACGAGATGACCCCGGGACTCGAGATCACCCCGGTTGACATGGAGTTCAGCTACGCCGACGCGTTCGGCAACAACCCTTATCCCGCCTACGAGACGTTGCTGCTGGACTGTATGACCGGCGATCCGACGCTGTTCACGCGGAGCGACGAAGTAGAGATGGCGTGGAGCATCATCGATCCCGTCCTGGAATACTGGAACGAGCACCCACTCGACAGGATTCCGACCTACCCGGCGGGGAGCGCAGGACCGGTTGAAGCAATCAAGCTTTTAGACGGAGATCATACACGTTGGCGATAGGATCACTCGTTTTTCCGTTTCTCGCGGTAATTCTCTCCACCACTGCCTGTAAGAGCGAGAGATCGGCTCAACGGGACACGGTGGGTGTTCTCGCCGGTGATACCACGAAGCACGTCCTTCCGCTGGATGACCGCCAGCTGGTGACGCGCGCGCGCGAGCTCGACCGCGCCGACAACCGCGACAGCGCCAGAATGGCGTACGAAGAATCAGCGAAGCGTCTCCCGCGGATTTCCGACTGGCTCTACCTGCGAGCGGCCGGTGTGACACCGGACAGCAATGCGCGCCAGGAGTACTACGCGAAAGTGCGAACGGCAGTCGCGCGCGATCGAATCCGGTGGACGGAAGCGCAGGCGCGCGAGCGGAATGGCGACATTCCCGGTGCGATCAGAATGTTCACCGCGGTAGGAGGAACGCTTCAGGCGCTCCGGTTGCGGGCGGCGGTCGCTGCCGACGACAATGCCAAGGCGCTCGCGAGGCGCGACCTCCTCTCGTACATAACGCGCGCGAACACCTCCGCCGAGACTCGCGACGGCATCGATCTCTTCGACAAGGTATTCACCGGCACCACTCCGGCCGAAGATCTGATCCTGGCGCGTGCGGCGGGCAGGTCGGGAGTGCCGGAGCGCGCCGCGACCGCTTACCCACGCGCATTTCAGGCGGGGCTCGGCAATGCGACGGACAGATTCGCCTACGCGTCGGCGTTGTTCCGGCTGCGGCGGTTCGACGAGGCAGCGCGCGAGTTCGCAAGGGTAACAGGTCCCGCACCGCTCGCCGCATCCGCTCAGTATCAGCGCGCGCGGGCGCTAATCGCTCTCGGCAACACCGAAGGCGGACGGACGGTTCTCCGATCGATCACGACAGCATATCCGCGGGACACCAGTGCGGCGTCGGCATTGCTGCTGCTCGCCGATCTCGCGAGCGACGACAATCGCGATGCTGCCTCGCGCGAGACATTGCTCGGACTGCTCAAGCGATTTCCTTCGGGGCGCCATGCCGCCAACGCGCGGTTCCGCGCGGGCATGATCGCGTTCATCCAGGGGAACAGGAAAGCGGCGGCGGCTGAGTTCGATTCACTGGTGGTGCGCGATCCGAACAGTAGCGAAGCCCTTGGCGCGACCTACTGGGCGGGTAGATCGTTCGCGGCGCTCGGTGACACCGCCAGCGCAAAAACCCGTTGGCGCACCGTGATCCGAAAGGAGCCGCTCAGCTATTACGCGGTCATGGCGGCGAAGAGACTCGACACGGTGCTGGTCAAGCGTGACCAGACGCTCACGGCCTATCCCAAGGTGCCGGCGGTCGACAGCTCGATTGCCAGGGTCACGTCGCTGAGAGATGCGGGCATGGATGTCGAGGCCGGCTTCGAGCTCGACCGGCTCTTCCGCGACGCGACCGAGAGTAGAGAAGTGCTGTTGGCGACTGCGTCCGCTCTCACCGGAACCGATCAGGCAACACGATCAACCGGACTGGGCCGTCGCGCAATCGACGAGATCGGACCGACCCCGGCCAACTATCGATTGTTCTATCCCGTCGTCGAGCGGGAAACACTGATTGCCGCCGCGAAAGAAAATGGGCTCGACCCGGTGTTCGTGGCCTCGCTCATCCGTCAGGAATCGAACTGGAATCCGCGCGCGACGTCGCCCGCCGGCGCGCGGGGGCTGATGCAGCTGATGCCGCCTGTCGGTGAAGGCCTCGCCCGCAGCAAAGGCATTCGGCCCTGGGATGCTGAAATGCTTTACGATCCCGCCATCAGCATCAGGCTGGGAACGCTTCACCTGCGGGATCTCATCCGGAAATATCCCAACAATCCGGTGAAGGTCCTCGCGGCGTACAACGCCGGCGATGCCAGAGTCGAGAAGTGGTCGACGAAAGCAGGCGCAGCCGATTCGGAGGTGTTCACGGAGCGGATCCCGTTCGTCGAGACGCGCGATTATGTGCGAATCGTGCTTCGCAATCAGGCGTACTACGACGCCCTCTATCCCTGGTAGCTACTGGCCCTGGGCGACGGCTCCGTTTCGACGCTCTTTCCGCTTCTTTCGCCAGTCGAGCAGCCAGGTGCCCGGAATGATAAAAAGGGGCGTCAGGAACAGGCCGAGCAGCGCGTTTAGCCACGTCAGCGCGATGTAGAACGCGATCAAGCCCAGCGATACCCAGAGCGTGCCCAGCGGACCGTGCGTTTCCAAGCGAAACTCC
>JBDSRC010000087.1:0-4377 GCA_039929505.1 Gemmatimonadaceae bacterium | reverse complement strand
CGACCGGTGGGAGCTCGTACGCGTCGATCGAAGATTCACCGGAAGCACTCTCGAACGACGATTCCGGTGCCAGGAAATCCGCGATTGAAGCCGGAGATTCGGGCGTCATGAAATCCGAGATCGATTGCATCGACAGCTCGGGCGCGGAATCGGAAACCCGAGGCGGGAGTTCAGCAGCCAGGAAATCTGAGATCGACGCCGGCGGCGATTCCGTGGCGGCGCTCTTCGCCCCCTTATGCACAAAGGGCGGCGCGATCCGGAACTCCACCGGCTCGGTTTGCGCCCGACTCTCCTTGGGCGTGCGGTGCGGAACGAACGGACGCTGCGGCTTCCCGGACACTACACACCCTCCCAGCTATACTTGCCTACGAGCGGCACGAAGCGAACCGGAGCGATCTCGAGTTTTTCCAACGCATCCCCGCGACGGGTGAACATGAACAGCGTCTGCTCCTCCCGGTCGCCGAGCGGGATCAGAATCTTTCCGCCCTCGGTAAGCTGCTCCTGATAGGTGGAAGGAACCTCCGGCGCTCCGGCGCCGACAAGAATAGCATCGTACGGGGCATATTGTCGCCAGCCGAGTGTGCCGTCGCCCAGAAGAAACGAGATGTTGCGGGCACCAATCTGCCTGATGATCTCCCTCGCTCCGTCGAGCAGCGGGGCGATACGCTCGATGGAGAACACCTGGGCCGCGAGCTGTGAAAGGAGCGCGGTCTGATAACCGGACCCCGTTCCGATCTCCAGAACTTTTTCATTCCCCGTGAGCTTGAGCAGCTCGAGGTAGCGCGCGTGAATGGACGGCTGCGATATCGTCTGGCCGTTTCCAATCGGAAGCGCAGAGTCCTCGTAGGCGCGGTGCTGGACTCCGGTCGGGACGAAGAGGTGCCGCGGCGTGACGTCGATTGCGTGCAGCACCGACAGGTCACGAATTCCCTGCTGCTGAAGATTCTCGACGAGCCGCCGTCGCGGCCCGCGAAACTCGTGCTCTACAGCTCCTGCCACCAGGTCTCCGCCGCTGCGAGCATCGCGTGGTGAGTGAGGTCGAGGTGAAGCGGAGTGACCGAGATGTAGCCTTCCTGTACCGCGCGAAAATCGGAGGTCTCCTCGCCCGACCACGCGATCGACCCACCGCCGATCCAGTATATCTGCCGGCCCCACGGGTCCAGCATCGGCTTGAGCGAATCGGAGTACACCCGCCGTCCCAGTCTCGTCAGCCGGACGCCCTTGATGTCACCACCCTCGAGCGGAGGAAGATTGATGTTGAGCAGAGTATGCGCGGGAAACGCCGGCAGTGCCAACACGTGTCGGAGCAGATCGCGAAGTGGCTCAATCTGATCGCGCAGCAGTGTCACATCGGCGCGCAGGTCGCCTCCCGCGAAGGAGATGGCGAGCGACGGGATGCCGAGCGATAGGCCTTCCATCGCCGCGGCGACGGTCCCCGAGTACAGGACATCCTCGCCCATGTTCTGCCCGTGATTGATTCCACTGAGAACGAAATCGGGACGCTCCGGCATCAGCGCCTCTACCGCCAGCATCACGCAGTCCGTTGGCGTGCCGTCGACCTGGAATCTTCGTTCACCCCGCTCGATCGGACGCACCGGGTGGTGAAGGGTCAGCGAATGGCTCGTTGCGCTCTGCTCACGGTCGGGCGCAACGACGGTTATCTCCCCCAGCGGTCCGGCGGCTTCGACGAGGCACTCCAGTCCATATGCGAGAATACCGTCGTCGTTCGTGCAAAGCAGTCTCAACGGTTAAAGATCCCGGCGCGGTGGCGCCACAGGACCTTGATCACGAGCCACGCATCCCTGAACTCCCTGAAGTAACTGGGTGATCCGTAGATCGTCGAGATCGGAACGTTTGCCGTTGTGAAACCCAGCCGCGCTGCCCGGATGATGAAGTCGGTCTCGTACTCGTAACGATCCCCTTCCCCCTTCACCTTGCGCAGCACCTCGGCCTTGAACGCGCGATATCCTGACTGGCTGTCCCGGACTCTGCCACCTGATACAGCCCGGGTAGCGGCCGAGGATATCATGTTGGCGATGCGGCGGTGCTTCGGCACGTGCTCGCCCGAGAGATCGCGAGTGCCGATGACGATGTCCGCACGGTCGAGGGCCGCAACGAGAGCGGGCGCGAAAGCCGCATCATGCTGCCCGTCCGAATCAATCGTCAGCACCGCGGCCGCTCCCTTGGCCAACGCCGCCTCGAAGCCCGCACGAAGCGCGGCGCCCTTGCCCCGATTCTTTTCGAATTCAATGGTTTCATCGCAGACCGTTTTCAGCAGCTGCCGCGACCCATCGGTCGAGCCATCATCGATGCCGATGATGAATGCCTTCGGAAGATTGCGCCTCACATCCTTAACGACCTTAGCCAGCGACGGCTCTGCGTTGTACGCCGGCACCAGCACGACCAGTGGCTCGATCAACTTTTCTTCTCCCGTTCTTCAGTCTGCCCGTTGAGTATCGCGAGGATAGAGCGCAGATCGCTCTCCATCGCTTCGACAGCTTGCGAATCCAGTGCCGCCCTCGCCACCGTCCGCAGCTCCCCGCTCTTCTTGTACTCGTCGATCTTCTGACGTGCTCCATCGATCGTGTACTTCTCCGTGTACAACAGCTGCTTCACCAGCATTATCAGCTCGATCTCGCGACGCTGGTACACCCGGTTGCCCGAGCGATTCTTGGCCGGGTGAAGGAACTTGAACTGGCTCTCCCAGTAGCGGAGGACGTGCGGCTTGAGGTCGGTGAGGCCACAGACGTCGCCGATGGAAAAGAACTCCTGCACTGGCTCCTTCGCTTTCATCCATCCACCTCCGCTCGTAGCTCTCGAGTCATCAGCGCGGCGATGGCACTGCGCGCCGGCTGCCCCTCGAACAGTACCCGGTTTACGGTATCCACAATTGGCATATCGACTCCCTCCCTTGCGGCCAGCTCACGCGCGCTCTGGGCCGTCGCGACTCCCTCCGCAACGGTTTGCCTGCCGGCAAGAACATCATCGAGGGATTTTCCCTTCCCCAACTCGACTCCGACCGCGCGGTTACGACTGAGAGACCCGGTGCAGGTTAGCACTAGATCTCCGAGGCCGGCGAGACCCGCGAAGGTGCTCTGCTCAGCGCCGAGTACCACTCCAAGTCGCGTCATCTCGGCCAGCCCCCTGGTGATCAAGGCGGCGCGGGCGTTGAATCCGAGGCCCAATCCTTCGGAGATTCCGGTGGCGACCGCCATCACATTCTTCAGCGCGCCACTGAGCTCCACGCCGATCACATCGGTGTGGGTGTACACGCGAAAATATGCCGAGCTCAAGGCGCGTTGAGTGAGCTCGGCGGCAAGAAGCGAAGCCGATGCAGCCACTACCGCGGTGGGTTGGCAGCTCGCCACTTCCGCCGCGAAGCTCGGCCCCGAAAGCGCGACGACCGTTGCATCGGGGAGCTCCTCGCCGGCAACCTCGGTCATCAAAGCGAGCGTCCCACGCTCGATGCCTTTGCTCGCCACCACCACCGGAGCCGGACCGTTCAGCTCGGTCCGCGCCGATCTGACGATCGTGCGAGTCACCTGGGACGGGGTGGCGATCGCTACCAGCTCCGCGCCCGACAGCGCGCGTGGCAAATCGTTGTCCGCAACGAGCGAGGAGGCGAGCTTCTGTCCCGCGAGAAATCGCGAGTTCTCGTGACGGGAGTTGATCGACTCGGCGACATCCTGTTCGTACGCCCAGAGCCGAACCTCATGTCCGTTGCGGGCGAGAAGATCCGCGAGAGCCGTTCCCCATGCGCCCGCGCCGACGACCGCGCACTTCATCAGATGTCGTTCCGTTTCTTCACGAAGCGATGTTCCTCTCCGCGACGGAGACGACCGATGTTGGCACGGTGCGTCCAGAAAACGAACACTGCGACAGCGAGGCTGGCGATGAACACCGGCGACGTTGGATCCCGCCACCAAGTCAGTATCGCAATCGGGAGGAAGAGAGCGCTCACCAGAGAAGCGAGACTGACGTAACGGGTAAAGTAGAACACCAGGCCCCACACCGCCTGAGCAATCAGCAGCGGCACAAATGCGAGGGCGAGAAACACTCCGCTCGCCGTGGCGACTCCCTTCCCTCCACCCTTTCCGCGCAGAAAGACCGGCTTCACGTGCCCGAGGATCGCCGCGGCGCCGAAGACGACTGCCCAAAGCTCAGGGTTCGTGCTCTCCACGTAACGCGGAAGAATCCAGACCGGGAGAAACCCCTTGAGGAGATCGACGACGAACACGGCGACACCGGTCGGAGTGCCGAGAACCCGGGCAACGTTGGTGGCACCGAGATTTCCAGAACCGTGCGCCCGCAGATCTACGCCACGAGACTTACCGGCGAGAAAAGCGGTTGGAATCGACCCGGCGAGATACGAAATCA
>JBDSRC010000086.1:0-3344 GCA_039929505.1 Gemmatimonadaceae bacterium | reverse complement strand
TGCCCGTCGCGCTCAGGGACATCATGTGAATCTTGAGGCCGGCCAGCGCGCCAACAGCCTGGCCCATCGCCCTGCTGTCGTCGCTGATCGCGGCGCCCACCACCGCCACGATCGCGCGGTCGCGCTCCACGGATACGTCGCCAAGCGCGGCAAGCTCCACTATCAGCGATTCGAGCCCCGAAGGGTCGTCGACGGTAACGGACACCGAGACCTCCGACGTCGCAACGACATCCACCGACACGCCGTTGCGCTCGAAGATGTCGAACACGCGCCTCAGGAATCCGCGCGCGAACAGCATTTTGGCGGCGGCAACCTTCACCACCGTCACGCCGCTCTTGCCGGCGATCGCGCTGACCGCGCGGCGCGGCGCGTCGAAGGTGATGCGGGTACCCTTCCCTCCCGGATTCTTCGAGTTGTAGATGAACACGGGAATCCCGAGACGAACCGCGGGGGCGATGGTATTGGGATGCAGAACCTTGGCGCCGAACGACGCGAGCTCGGATGCCTCGTCGAAGCGTATCTGCTCGATCAGCTGCGAGCCCTTCACGACGCGGGGATCCGCGGTGAGCATCCCTTCGACGTCGGTCCAGATTTCGATCGAGTCCGCGTGCAGCGCCGCACCCAGGAGCGACGCGCTGTAGTCCGAGCCACCGCGCCCGAGCGTGGTGGTGACGCCCTTCGCGGTGCGCCCGATGAAACCGCCCATCACCGGCACTTTTCCGCTCTCGAGCAGGGGAAGAACTATATCGCGCGCGCCGTCGGCGATCGCATCGATC
This sequence comes from Gemmatimonadaceae bacterium, assembly GCA_039929505.1. Lineage (GTDB taxonomy): Bacteria > Gemmatimonadota > Gemmatimonadetes > Gemmatimonadales > Gemmatimonadaceae > UBA4720. The sequence goes on along the minus strand of JBDSRC010000086.1, from coordinate 2,568 downwards.
TGCGGCTCGGCCGCCATGTAATTGTCGTCGGTGACAAACACATCTCTGGCGTCTACGTGCTCAGCCGGAAGACCACGCAGCGTGAAGAATGCAGCGACGAGCTGTGACGAAAGCTGCTCTCCGAACGCCGCGATCGCGTCGAAGCTGCGTGGCGTCGCGTGACCGAGCACCGACAATGCTTCGGCGAGACTGGCGAGCTCGTCGAACGTGGCGCTCATCTCCGCCTGAACGTCCGATGCGGCCCCGGAGTTGCCGAGGAGACTCTCGCACTGCTTGAAGTGCCGGTCGCGCAGTGCCTCGACTCCGCGCAGCGCGCCGATGAGGTGCCCCTTCGCTGATTGCTCGCCGATCGCGAGCAAGGCGTTGGTCGCGCCGCCAAGCGCCGAGACTACCACCGCCGGGCGCCGGTCGAGCCGGCCTTTGACAATGTCCGCCGCGCGCCCGATCGCTTCCGCATCTCCTACCGAGGTGCCACCGAACTTGACGACTATCACGCGCTGTCGAACGCGCCGGTTGTTGCGAGCAGCTCGGCGTTCAGCACGGATCCGCCGGCCGCGCCACGAATCGTGTTGTGGCCGAGCGCCACCATGCGGAGGTCGAGCACCGCATCACGGCGAACGCGCCCTACGGTAACCGTCATTCCGTTTCCGGCGTTTACGTCACGCTTTGGCTGCGGTCTGTCCGGCGCGTCGGTAACGACGAGCGGCCGCGCCGGCCGGCTCGGCAAGTCGGCGGTCGACGCGAGCCCCTCCCACGTTCGCATCGTCTCGATGGCTTCTTCCGGCGTTGGCCTGGTCTCGAAGCCGATCGTCATGCAGATGGTGTGGCCGTGCTCGACGGGGACGCGATTCGTATGCGCGCTCACCTTGAACGTCGCGTGCGAAACCTCGCCGTCGGCATACGTGCCGAGCAGCTTGAGCATCTCGCGCTCGAGCTTCGACTCTTCGTCCGAGATGTACGGTATGACGTTGCCGAGGATGTCCAGCGATGGAACACCGGGGTAACCCGCCCCCGAAACCGCCTGCATCGTGGAAAGGAACAGCTGCCGAATGCCGTAACGCTGATGCAAAGGCGCGAGCGCGACCGCCGCGACGGTGGCGGAGCAGTTTGCATTGGTGACGATGGCGCCATCCCAGCCGCGGTTCCGGCGCTGGCACTCGATCAGCGCCAGATGGTCACCGTTCACTTCCGGAATCACGAGAGGTACGTCGGGCTCCATTCGGAAATTCTTGGCGTTGCTGAGCACGAATTTCCCGGCGCTCGCAAACGCCATCTCCACCTCACCGGCGACGGCCGCATCGAGCGCGGAGAAAACGATTGGCGCGCTCACTACGCCCGGATCACATGCGATCACCCGTCTCGATCCGATCGCCGAAGGAGGCAGCTCGCCCTCGAGCCAGCGAGTCACCTCGCCATACTTCTTGCCTGCCGACCGCTCGGAAGCCGCGAGCTCCCTGAGCTCGAACCAGGGGTGATTGGCGAGCAGCCGCACAAAGGTCTGACCGACTGCTCCAGTCGCGCCCAGAACGGCCACCGGCCATTTCGTGCTGCGCTTTCCGGGAAGCTTCGTCATCGGGCGAGCAGGGTTCGAGCCAGCCGCTCGTATGCGTCGACGCTCGACCTCAGCTCCTCGACATCGACGTACTCGTCCGGCGTGTGCGCAACGTGAATGGATCCGGGGCCGAAGAGAAACGGCTCACCCCAGTTGTTGAGCAGCGGGATGTCCGACGTGTAAGCCACTGGACCGGTTTCGAACCCCGGCACTGTCCCGAATTTCCGCGCGGGAATGTGCGAGCCGAATTCGACATCGGCCCGTCCGCTCGCCCAGTCGAGAATCATTTTCTTGAGCGGCTCGACGTCGCCGACGAGCCGGAACATCAGCTCGGCCTCGGCGTGGGCGGGAATGACGTTCGCTTCCGTTCCGCCCCGAATTGTCCCGATGTTCACAGTGGTGTCGCCGAGCACGGGGTCTGACGCGAGGGGCAGCGTGCGAAGCGTGGGCAACAGCTCGAGCATCGGCTCGATCGCCGATTTGCCGAGATGTGGGTACGCCGAGTGCGCTTCGCGTCCGCGGGTGCGGAGTGTGACCCGGAGCGACCCTTTGGCGCCGTTCGCCAGCTTGCTCTCGGTTGGCTCTCCATTGATCAGAAACCGGCTCTTGGTGCGCAGGTTGTTCGCTGCACGCGCACCATCGGAGCCCTTCTCTTCGCCGACTACGAAGAGCACATCGATCCGCTTCTCGCCGTCGTTAACCAGGCGGTCGGCAGCGACGAGCATCGCGGCGGCGATGCCTTTCGCGTCGGACGCCCCGCGACCGAACAGCCTCGTGCCTTCGAGTCGCGGCGGCACGAATGGTGGAACCGTGTCGAGGTGGGTGGAAAAGGTGACGCCCCCGCCCGACCTCGATCCCCAGATATTGGCGCGACCGCGGCTCACTTCCTGGAGCGATACGTTCCAGCCGCGGGCGACAAGCCAGCGTGACACAAAATCCACCACGGTCCCCTCGGAACCGGTGGTGGATTGAATCGCCAGGAGCTCGGCGGCCAGCGAGACGACGTCCGTCATGCG